>CAJWWL010000250.1 GCA_913048125.1 uncultured Opitutia bacterium
CACTCAGTATCAAAACGCTTCAAAGGACTGAACCAAAACTCGTATGCTCTCGTTGTGAATTCTGATGGAAGGAGTCTTCGGGTGATTAGTCCCTAACGGAAACACCTGGCGTATGAGAATGGGCGTTTTGTGGGAAATCGAAGGTGAGTACGAGTGGTTCAGAACCGGTGTTCTCGATTTCCACACCACCGCTATTCAGTGCAGATTGTGTGATGAAGCCGATCTCGGGATAAAGCTCACCGAGTTTCATGTTCTGATGATAATTTACTTCAAGCTTACCAACCCGTCCACTTCCTCCATTGGTGTGAAAGAGAGTCGGGCTGTCCGGGCAGAACTTGGTCTTGCCGCCTGGCGCTACCGTGAGACGGAGGATTGAAGCTTTCTGATCACCGAGGAAGTCACCGTAGATAATCCACTTTGCATCCACCCGATCAGCAACAAATTCTTCAGCAGTGATCGCTGGGCGAGAATTCTCTCTAACAAAATCAGGATCTTGGTTGGCTTCGAAGTCGAACTTTTCAACTAAGAACTCCCAATCTTCATGCTTATCTTTAGGATAGTCCTCTTCCCTGCATGCGTAGAAGGCGTCTGCTGCACCAATACTTCCATCAAGAGTCAAGTCCTCAGCCAGAAAGTGCTCATCCATCGTAACATGTAACTCGTGAGTACACAGGTCAGTTGGCGAGTGAAGGACCCCGTTGGGCATAACAAACCCGTTATCCAGTTTCATCATTGTGTGCGGAGACAAATGCCGAACTCCATTGTAATCGCCCTTTGCGAAACTCTTCATGCATGCGAGGAACTCGTCCTTAGTCACGAATGGATACAGCCCCATGGCCGTGGTATGGTAATGCGAAGGGCTGACACCTGGATTATCGAAAGAGTTGATGTCGTAGACTTCCCACTTCGACCAGTGAAGATGGTGTGGGATCGGATTTAGATTATCAAATTTCTTGGAGACAATTGGCCAAGTTGGATCGCCATATAAGGATTTTGCAAAGGCCGTAACCTTTTCACCCATGACAGCCTCAGGGTTGGCGAGAATCAAGTCCTGCAATGAAATCACCTGCCCGTGGGGAGTAAGGACATGGGCCTCTCCTTCCCGATAAGGGGCCTTGCCGGTGCGAGTATCGATAACCCCGGTCACAATGGGAACAGTACAGCACATCCAAATTTCATCGAGTCCCGTACCACCCATGTAATCCGGGTAGTAGGACTGCTCATCCAAGCGAATCCTTTTCCCCGGAGTACAAAATGTACGGCCTGCGTAACGATGCAGTAGTTGCAAGACACCTCCAGTCTGGTTCAAGCAATCATCGAGTATCGAAGCGGATTCCCCGCTAGACCCGTCAATCACATCCTGAAGCGGGTATTCGTGAAGTTTTTCTGGTAAAATAGATGTCGAAGAAGCCATGGAATTCAGACCTTTTTTATGACTGGAAGCGTGTCAGCTTAAATACGTACAGAGTTATGTTAATTAGGTTTAGGTATTTCAGTAATAAGATGTGTATGCATCATACTGAATATCACGAAGACGGAACAAAGATAGTGGAAAGTGTGATGTCAAGATGGTTGCCTTTTCACAAGAAAATATGAGGTCATCGCATCGCAAATTTAGCACTTAGGGATCGTTAGCTATAATGGTGCCAACTCCCATATTCCCAATTACAACAAAGGCATTCACAAGTGACCTACTAGCAGGATCACTGCTTATATTACTTCAGCTCAAACCTAGGATTCCTCTCATCCAGCTGGACATACGAGTCAGGCGTTCCTTGCCGCCACCCTTGACCTCAGCAGTAGCCCAACCATTGAAATTAGTCTTTTTAAGTTCGTCCCGTACGTTCTTCCAGTGAACTTCACCTCCGTCGGTGCCGACTGCATCCTGAGACCTTGTCTTTGGGTCACCAAACTCCGTATGACCTCTGTCTTTAACATCAAGTTTAACGATTCGCTTTCCAAGTACACGCACCCAGTGCTCTGCAGTCTGATCGGTCCAGGAGATTGCATTGCCTGTATCGAAGTATGCACCAACTAGAGGAGACTTAAGTTCATCAATGAATCGGGCCATTTCTTCTGCCTTCTTCAGAAAGGAACCTCGTACATTCTCCACCAGCAGACGGACTCCAAGCTTTTCAGCTTGGGGAAGCGCTTTTCGAATAAAACCCTGCGCCAACTTAAAGTTCTCATCATAGGAAACACCTGGCTTTATTCTTGCAACGACCAAGACGCTTTCCCCACCCACCAACTTGCAAAGATTAATCGGTTCCTCGTAGTTATCTGAAGATCCATGAACAACCCCATGTATCAGGATTCCCGTAGCTTCTGCGGACCGCTTGATTTCCTTCGCCTCCTTGTGTTGAGCCATTGAGATTTCTACCCCTTTAAAACCAGCAGCCTTGAGGGTCTTGAATTTATCCAAAACGGAAACTGGCCCTCGAATCATTTGGTATTTTACCGCGAGCTTGATTTGAGTTTTACTTTCTTGTGCAAATGACTGAGCTAAGAAGTCGTAGTCCGACATCATGCCTGCTGTGCCAAGGGTAATTAGACGGCGTCGGTTCATCC
This sequence comes from uncultured Opitutia bacterium, assembly GCA_913048125.1. Lineage (GTDB taxonomy): Bacteria > Verrucomicrobiota > Verrucomicrobiia > Opitutales > JABJCN01 > JABJCN01. Next base: position 2,569 of record CAJWWL010000250.1, read on the forward strand.
TATGACTTAATGATTAAGATCGAAACTAGATGACTATGGGCGCCGCGATGGCGGAGATGATCAAGAACGACTCGAAAGCAAACTAAGAGGCTTTCGGAAAAACATCTCTTTATCCAACTAATCCAACCAACAATCACTTCCTGCGTTTATTGCTTGTTATGTTTCTTTTTTCTGGATGTCGCTTTTGCCTTTCTACAGCCAAGGCTTCTGCAATCTTCTGTGGAACGATTTTCCAGTCTTTTTCATGGCTTATGATAGGAGCTTCCGGAAAGATAGACCCTGTCGTTCGCTGCGCCTTACCACGTTTCATGAATTCACCAAGTTCGAGGCGAGTGGATTGGGCGACATTAAGTAATTCTCTAACGACATCGGGGTTGGCTTCAGCAACATCAATGGTTTCACTTTGGTCAGATTTCAGGTCATATAGAACGGCTTTCTTCTTGCCCACAAACACCTTGTTTTTGTCCCAAAACGGGAGTTGTTCCTGTTTGCGAGGAAGATGTAATTTCCAAGGGCCTTTGCGGACAGCCTGCAAATTCTCGCAGTTGTAATAGAAGAAAGGTTGATGAGTATTCCTAGTCAGAGGTTTGTCTTCGAACAATGGAAGCAAGCTTTCGCCGTCAAAAACTCGATCCTGAGGTAACTTAGCTTCAATAATTTCCGACAAGGTAGGGAATAAATCCATTGCATGTATCTGCACCTCGGACTCCATTCCTTCTTTTATTTTCGCAGGCCAGTGAAAGATGAAGGGGACTCGGTGACCGCCTTCGAAAGTGACGTACTTGGTGCCCCTGAATGGCTTAGCATACTTGTTTTCGGTAGGTCCATTGTCTGAGGTGAATATCACGATGGTGTTTTCTGCTATCCCAGTTTCCTCCAGCGCTTTCATCATCTCGCCAACTCCCCAATCCATTTCCTGCATAATATCGCCACGTACACCATCTTTAGAGCTCCCCTTGAATTGTCCTCCCGCCTTGTAAGGTGTATGCGGATAATTGTGGGCGAAGTAGAGGAAGAAGGGTTTCTCCTTCGGAGCCTGATTCTTGATAATCCGCTTAATCCGTTCCGTGTACAGTATAGTTAACTTTTCCAGTGGTGTGATCGCATGGACGACTTTTTCATTATCGAAAAACTTTGGTGAATGACCGAAGTTACAAGGCATCCCATAATAATGATCAAAGCCCTGTTTTCGGGGCAGAAACTCCGGTTCGGTGCCGAGATGCCATTTACCTACCATGAAGGTGTCATAGCCATGAGCTTTACAATGCTCGGCGATGGTAATTTCATCCGGATGCAATCCCAGGAACCAGTGGGCTCTTCGGTTGGGATTGATTCCCATGTAGAGTCCACTTCGTTGTGGATATGCTCCCGTCAAAAAAGCGGCCCGAGAGGGTGAACAGATGGAAGCACCGGTAAGAAAGGCCTTAGACATGAAGCCTTCTTTTGCCAGTCTATCAATATGCGGAGTCTTAATCTTTTTGGCCCCATAGCAACCGATGTCGGAGTAGCCCAGGTCATCGGTCAACATGAAGATGATGTTCGGGAGTTTCAGATTCGCAACTTGGGAGCCTATTCCCACGTGATCCGAATCCGGCGACTCTGCCGACTGCACAAAGGGTATCACCCCAAAAAACCAAACAAAAACAACAGACAATTTTCTCATGCAATTTTCTCTATTCCTAAATTCCGCTGATTTCACCGACAGCATACCGAATTCGCCAAATGCAATGCTTTTATCGGCGCGTAAATCACCCTACCAAGCGGTCGTATATGTCATGGTTGCCGTGAAGATCCGTCAGTCGCATGTCGAGACCATTGTGATTTACACTCAGAGTCTGATGGTCAAGCCCCATCAATTTAAGAATCGTTGCATGAAAATCATGAAGATGAACCTTGTCTTCGACTGCCCGGAAACCGAATTCATCTGTTGCCCCAATCACTTGTCCGCCCTTCACCCCACCACCGGCCATCCAACCGCAGAAGCCGTAGTGGTTATGGTCACGGCCGTTTCTTTTTTCCGTCGTAGGCGTACGTCCAAACTCACCGCACCAGATCACCAAGGTATCCTCAAGCATGCCCCGGGACTTCAAATCCGCTATCAGGGCAGCGCATCCCTGGTCCACATTACTCATCAGTCGCTCGTGGCGTGAATGGTTTTTGTTGTGCGTATCCCACTCATCATTCTTGGCGCAACCATTGTAAATCTGCACCATGCGCACTCCCCTTTCTACGAGGCGTCGTGCGGTCAGGCATTGTTGGGAAAAACGATTCTCACCGTAGAGAGCGCGCGTCACCCTCGACTCCCGCGAAATATCCAAAGCTTCGGGTGCTGCCATCTGCATGCGAAAGGCTAACTCATAGCTGCTAATTCTCGCCTCAAGTTCGGGGTTCGAATTACTCGCGTTAAGTTGACGCATATAATCGATCATCCTGCGCTGCTTTTCAGCATTCATCGACGGTACCAGATTAGAGATTGGGGCTCCTGACTCCTTTAGTTTGGTGCCTTGGTGGGTAGCTGGTAAAAAACCATTACCCCAAATACCTGCCCCGGCTTTCATCGCTCCATCAGTCATCACAACAAAACCAGGAAGGTTCTCCGACTCTGACCCAAGTCCGTAGCTAAGCCAACTCCCTAAGGAAGGCCGTCCTCC
>CAJWWL010000251.1 GCA_913048125.1 uncultured Opitutia bacterium
GATTGCTGGTGTTCTCCATTAATGTGCAGGTCAATTGCTGTGGCGCGGGCAGCAGGCAGACCTAAGTGATTGGAAATCGCCGATCCCGCAAGCTGTTCGTGGTAGTTGACAGGGTTTAGGTTTAACTGTGTCCCGTTTTCCCAAGGAAATTCACTGCAAAGGTTGACGCGGTAGGGGGGCGGATTATGACCACGGCTCCCGCTACCTCTGTACCGTACACCAGCAAGATATCGAGCTTTTTGATCCCCGTTGAAGGAACTGATGAAGGTTGCGTTGATCATGGAGTCGGATTTGCGGTCAGCTCCCAAGTGTGCTGTGCGTTCAGCATTTGTCATAACAAGACGGTAGACAGGTGCAGATTTGTCCACGTCGGATTCGTTGGTAACTATCAGCAGGCAATTTGCTGCTTGGGTCCCATTATCATCTGTGGGCGCAGGCCAAGTACGCGAATTGTGGCCATCACTAGTGGCAATATAGAATTCGACAATTGTACCGTTTGGCTGAGCAGGCAGAACTGCTCCGAACACTTGATTGTTGGCTTTTCCATCGTCCTCTTTTCCATCGTCCATCATTGTAACTCTGGTGAAGAAGTCTTGACCATCGGGTCGCCAATAGAGTGAGGCTGTTGCAGGTGGAGCTCCAGAGTCGTCGTTGATCCTAGCTGAAATGTTGATTTTGTCGCTTGAGGTGGGGATAATAGGATTGTGTTGGACGTCGCGTATGAAAGGCGCTACATCTGATTTGTTCTGAGAGTTGACATAACCGGGTGTGCCTCCGTTAAACTTACTGTGTTTCCAGTTTTGCCCCGTCTTGTTACTCGCCGAGTAGTTAATGAGCTCGAGGCTTCGACCTTGGCCGTCGTGTAGAGAGTCCCAGACCCAGCCGATAAAGCCTCGGTGGGCGGTGCTGGCGCGACGACGAGACCAGTTACCTTCATCTCTGTAGGAAACCTCATCTTCGTTCTTCCCCTCAGCATTTTCAATTTGTAAGGTCTCTCCACCATTTGAGAGCTGGCCGATCCAATTGCCGTAGAGCTTACCACTAAATGTGGGATATTTGGTTCGGAAATTTGCACGGTCAGCCGTGACCACAAGATATTCTCCGGGATCTAGGGTGGTATCAGTAGGGAATGTGTAGCTAATTCCTTTGGAAAATCGCCATCCAGTAAGATTAGCCGCTAGATTTCCTGTGTTGATTAGTTCGATAAACTCATCTTGAGGTTGAGATCCGATGGGGTGGTAGTGAATCTCATTGATGACGATGCGTGGACGTGCCTTCTCTACACGAATGACAACGGGAATTTCCGGTGTGTCTGCATCTGTTTCATTTAGGCGGTAGGTGAACTTGACTTCGCCTTCAAAGTCATCTGCTGGTATGTATGTAAAGGATCCGTCACTTCGAAGTTCTAGAGCACCTGACTGAGGTGAGGTTGCTAAGGTGCAACTTAACTCTGTTCCGTCAGGGTCGGAATCATTAGACAGCAAGCCTTGCGCGGAATCGATGGAAAGTACCTTACCGATAAAGGTTGTGTAGGAATCTGGGGTGCTCTGAGCTGGATCGTCTACTGAGTCTACGATGATTTTTACCGCTACCGTATCAGATTGCAGCTTACCGTCAGAAATCTTGTAGGAAAAGCCGTCTTCGCCATGAAAATTAGCGCTTGGAATATAACGAAAGGAACCATCCTCATTAAAAAAGACTTCACCGTTCTCGGTGGGATTCACAAGGATGGCGCTAAGTTTTGAGCCTTCCGGGTCGTTGTCGTTGCTTAGGACTCCTGACTCCTTGGTTGTGACGAGAGGTTCATCTTCGTTGGTTCTGAATTGATCAGCGATAGCAATGGGTCGACTGTCTACAATTATGTTTGCAGTGGCTAATCCTGAAGTCAAATTGCCGTCGAAAGCTTTGTATTGAAACTTATCTGATCCGGCAAATCCCGGGTTGGGAGTGTAGGTGAAACTGCCGTTACTATTAAAAACTAGTAGTCCATTTTCTGGTTGTTTTGTTACGCTTGCGGACAGGCGGTCACCATCCACGTCACTATCGTTTTTAAGAACTCCGACCTGTTCCGTGGAATCAACAATTATGTCGTCTATAAATACCTCGGAATACTCGTTAGTTGCGGTAGAGTTGTTGCTGTAGATTCCAGCCCAAATGGTGTGTTCACCAGCATTGAGGGTCTTTTGGAATGTCTCCAATTTCCAACCCGAGTCATATGCTATACCGGGGTTGCCAAAGTTTGTGGTTAACGTATTGCTTGGTCCGCTACCAATTAGATTGGAGTTGATGCCGAGAATAGCTGAGGCGAACTCCTCCCGTTCGTAACCCGAGGCCATTTTAAGCCTGTAGCTGATTTGGATTGCGACTGAGGTACGATTCTCAAGCGTAAATGACTTGTTCCATGTCACTGAGGTGTCACCGATAGGAGTACCTGTTCTTGAGCTTGGACCAGTTTTTACATACAGCCCTCCCCCGACCTTACCTCTAGCTTTTCCCCATGAACCCCGTACAAACTTTGGGTTGTTAGTACCAAGCAGATCCTTGACCAACTCGAATCCCTCCGAGTCTCCATCAAAGCTTGAATTTATAAGGCTTCTGCCTACTGAGATAGCTTGGCCTTCTAAGGTCGTGAATGTGTCGTCAACTGCTATGGGGGCCGTGTTGGCATGGCAAAACAGCGAAGCGGAACACGTCCCGAAGGCAATCAGTGCCGAAAGTTTGCACCATTTTTGTATCATCAAGTGGGAAAGGGAAGTGAAGTAAAGAATCGATTAACATACCTTTTAGAACACTCAAATGCAAGTCTTTGCCGAGGAATAACTTAGTGCCAGAAACTGCTCAAATTGTTGATTCAATCTACATCTTTTTTTCCGATGATGAAATTGTCCAAATATGTTCAGGCCAATTGTTCATGACCCCAAAATCTCTAGGCCAAAAATTAGGATAATTATTGCCCAAAAGACAAAAAAACCTATCAAACGCTATTCTCATTAAGAAATGGACAAGACTTTTACAGTCATCCAACGGAATATCCGTCTTGATTTCCCTCACCGCACCTACTTCACACACGGTGCTTTTGATAGGTCCAATCCCGTTTTGGGAGACCTTCTCAAGCCAGCTCTTGAAGGACGTCGGACAAAAGTCCTTATCTACGTAGATGAGGGCTTGTTAAGTCTCGGGCGGGGTCTTCTTTTCGAGATTGAAAGTTACTTTCAGCAACACACAAAGCACCTTGAGCTTGTTTCCGCGCCAATAGCTGTTCCTGGTGGTGAGGAGATCAAAAATAACTGGAAGTGGGTTGAGTCGATCTGGGAAGCGATCAACCAAAACACCCTTTGTCGTCATTCATTCGTGCTAGCAGTCGGTGGTGGTGCGATGCTGGATGCTGTGGGATTTGCCGCATCGACTGCTCACCGAGGAGTGCGTTTTGTGCGTTTGCCTTCAACTACCCTCAGTCAAGGGGATGGTGGTGTAGGGGTGAAGAATGCCGTCAATTTTTTTGGCAAAAAAAACTGGGTGGGAACGTTTCATGTTCCTGACGCCGTGGTAAATGACTTCGAATTGATTCGCTCTCTTCCTGAAGCGCAGAAGCGGGCTGGGTTTATTGAGGCGGTAAAGGTAGCACTTATCCGGGACTGTTCCTTCTACGAGTTTATCGAAGAGAATTCTTTTGCCCTAGCCCAGTTCGAGGAATTGGCGATGGAGGAAGTTATCCGGCGCAGTGCAGCCCTACACCTGCAACATATTGCTACATCGGGTGATCCCTTCGAAAAAGGTTCTGCTCGACCTCTCGACTTTGGGCATTGGATTGCCCACAAACTTGAGCAGGTTTCCAACTTTGAGATTGGGCACGGTGATGCCGTTGCCATTGGCATCGTGGCCGACCTTCTTTATTCAGTCAGAGTCGGGTTGCTTAAAAATGAAACAGCTCAGCGTATAATCGGACTCATTAGAAAGCTAGGATTCAACCTCTACAGTGAGCGCCTTAACCAACGCTCAGACACCGGCGAATGGATCATTCTTCAAGGATTAGAGGAGTTTCGGGAACATCTAGGTGGTCAACTTACTATTACGCTCATTCAGGGCATTGGACAAGGTTTGGAAGTCCACAGCATGGATTGTAATATTGTCCTCGAAGTCCTACAGGAAATGCGGGACAAACTGCGGGTTGCTTCCTAGACCATCGACATGGCTCGCCACGCCCTTCTGAACATCGTTGGCCTTACGCCGGGTCTTATCGGAGAATATACGCCCCAGATCGCTGCCCTTGTTAGTAAAACCTCGCTTGCTCCTGTACGCCCTGTTCTTCCTGCTGTTACCTGTACAGCTCAGTCCACATATCTCACTGGCGTAACGCCTAGCGAGCATGGTATTGTTGCGAATGGCTGGTATGACCGCACCCTAGCTGAACACCATTTTTGGAAGCAGTCCAACCACCTTGTCAAAGGCGAGAAAATCTGGGAGACGCTTCGTAAGAAGAGTTCCGCTCATACGACGGCCAAGCTTTTCTGGTGGTACAACATGTATTCTAGTGCTGATTGGAGCCTTACTCCAAGGCCCATGTATCCCACTGACGGACGTAAGGTCTTTGATATTTATGCACAGCCACTAAGTCTCCGAGACTCGATCAAGAAAGATCTTGGTGATTTTCCCTTTCCCTCATTTTGGGGCCCAACTGCCGGTGCGGCTTCCTCCCGTTGGATCGCGGAATCTGCAAAGTGGATTGAGGAACGTAATCAGCCAGACCTTAACCTCGTCTACCTTCCGCACTTAGACTACAACCTCCAGCGTGTTGGATCGACTGAATCCAAAATCAAAAAAGATCTTCAAGAAATTGATACAATTGTCGGTGGGTTGATTCATTTCTTCCAAAGCAGAGGCGTGGAGGTTTCAATCCTCTCCGAATATGGGATTACCGAGGTGTCTCGCCCAATATATCCCAATCGTCTTTTTAGAGAAAAAGGCTGGTTGCAAATTAAAGACGAGTTAGGTCTGGAACTACTCGATTGCGGCGCTTCTCGGGCCTTTGCAATAACTGATCATCAAGTTGCCAACATTTATCTCAACGACCCAAGTATCGAGACCGAAGTTCGCACTGCTCTGGAAAAACTGCCTGGTGTAGCCAAAATCTACGACCGCAGCACTCGATCGGAAATCGGTCTCGACCACGATCGTGCTGGCGACTTAAT
>CAJWWL010000252.1 GCA_913048125.1 uncultured Opitutia bacterium
CTACGCGAACGGCACGAAGTCCGAAGTAACCCCCTATGTAGACGGCAAAATAAATGGCATGGAGTTTAACTACTACGCGAACGGATCGGAGTATGGGGTAACCCCCTTTGTGAACGGCAAAAAGGATGGTACGCAGATTTGGTACAACGAGGACGGATCTTTGAAAGAAGAATTCGTCTTCGAAAACGGCAAGCAGATCTCCCGAATAAAATACTGACCCGCGGTCATTGCTGCACTGATTTAAATGATGATTATGAGATTATTATTCACCTCACTTTTCATTATTGGGCACGGCCTTTGTCTGGCTGATGATTTACCTGGCAATCAAAAGAAAACCGGTAGATTGACTGTGCAGCAGGCTGCCGAACTGGTTGCGAAGGCGAATGCAAGCAATGGCAAGCAATCTCAACTAGACCTTAAGTGGCTGACCTCGATTGATCGAGATGTTGCCAGGGAATTATCTTATTATAAGGGTCAGCGAATCTTACTTGATGGCCTGACTTCGATTTCCAAAGAAGTGGCTAATGAACTGACGACGCAACGACCTGGTTGGTACTACTGGCCGGATACAAAAATTCCACAAAAAGGCATTAGTCTCGATGGTCTGACTTCGATTACCAAAGAGGTGGCCCGCGAACTGGCCAAGTGTACTGGCGACCTGAACCTTAACTATGTCAAGTCAATGGATAGTGGGGTGGCTCGGGAACTAGCGAAATTTCAAGGCTCCTTTTTAAATATTCAAAAACTCGAATCAATCGCCCCGGAAGATATGAATATTCTGAAGGACGGCCTTAGGAGACCCGGTTCTGAAAATTCGTACCGGTCCATGATGCCCTACAAACTTAAAGACGGCACAAGGCTCAAAAAGTGGAATGGCAAAACAATTGAATACCGCAAGGACGGTTCGAAAATCAGAGAAATCGACTACAAATACGGTGGTGTAATTTTACGAATGGAATGGGATGAAGCGGGCAACCTGGTAAAAGAGGAGACCTATCCCGTTCACAAACCCTGGGGTGTAGAGGTAGATGAGCAGTACAAGAGCCCTGATTGGTTGAGCAAGATTCAGTTGAGTGGATCCTATCGACTTCGTGGCAAGGGTTTTGCCTCGCTGGTAACGCCCGAAGGGAATTTTTGGCTGGAGGAAGGAAGATCTGCTTCAGGATACAAGCTTATCGAATTAGACTTATCCAAATCTTCACCCTCCGCTCTCATCCAAAAAGGAGATCAGCAAGCATGGGTCGGACTTCGCTTGGGAATGCCCGTCGAGATGACAGACCTTGATAAGGAGAACCCTGATTATGACCTAACCTTTGACAACGAGCGTTTCGCTCCTGAACGGAAGCATCCATACGATGATCTTACCTTTCGCGAGGGGGCAAACAAAGAACGTATTGCCTACGCCAAGGACGAGGATGAGCCTTTTACAGGTGTCGGGGTTTCACCAAAACGCAAAGGATCACTGGGGTGGGAATCTCGTTTTTTGAACGGCAAATTGCATGGTAAGAAAACCCTATTTTATAATGATGGTTCAATATTATCAGAAGAACCTTACTTGAACGGCAAACTTCATGGTCGGTCGATCGGTTTGTCCTCTGTGGCTGCGGGGCGCCTAAATTGGGAAAAACAACACATCAACGGCAAGCAGATCAGTGACAAGGTATACTTCCGGTCTGGTTCAGTGCGGATAGCAACTAGTTTCAAAGGTGGTAAGCCAGTGTTGAAATCAACATGGGATAAGGATGGCAACCTCATCGAGTCAGAGACTTACTAACCCGCCTCACTACAATTTTGATAAACAAAGAAAAAATGTGATAATTTTCTCAGAAATCCAAGGTTTCGAGGTATAGATCATAATATTTTTAAGGATTGTTAGTGGTACAAATCCTAATCCTTTCTTTGGACACACTTTCCCCAAAATCCCACCATCTCCCCCAAACTAAATAAATACTAATAAGACTATGAAAGCAGTAGGTATCTCAGAAATTTGGCTCGTGTTGATATCCCTTCTCGGTGCGCCTCCCGTAGGCATCACTTTGCCCAATCAACCCGAACCGGATCCCGCAGCAGAAGCCGCACGTTTTCAAGCGGTTACCGGACACCTAGACCCTGGTGGACCTGTGTATGCGTATCTAAGTGTCGATCAAGACCTCTCAGTTATCGCTGAGTTTGTGAAGTCTTACATGGACGACTTGCGTCCACTGGTCCGTGATGTGCCGGAAATTAACATACCCGAAATTCTCCGGGTGACCGGTCTGGATGCAGTATCGGCTTTAGGCGTCAGTTCTGTTCGTAGCGGGGACGGTTTTCGAAACAAGACTTATATCCACGCACCCAATGACAGAAGAGGGTTGCTCCTTCTCCTAGGAGAGAAACCTAGGCCCTTTGAGTCTCTAAAGTTGGCGCCCTCCGGAGCGGATTTTGTTTTAGAGCAGGACCTTAACTTGAAAACATTTTACGATTCGATGATCGAAGCGGCTAAGGTTCAGATGGGGGAGCAGGGCAAGACCGTAGTTCAGTCGGCGTTAAAACTCCCGCCTTCCACTCCGTTCTCCAGGGAAAAACTCATGGCCGATCTGGATACCAGACTCACCGTTGTCATCGATGCTGACCCGACACAAATGGTCGAAATCCCCAAAGGAAATGGAATGAAAGTGAACAAGTTTAGCGGAGCTGTCCTTATTGATGGTTTAGGGTGGATTGCCGACGAGTTGACCAAGGTTTTCGAACCTAAGCAGAGGCAGGGGTCGCACTTCAAAATCATCCGCAACGCAAATTGGGTCGGCCTGCGCGTAGTCTTTGCCGAACGCAAACAAAAGGCAATGGCTGAACTCGGTTGGGACACTGCCATTTTTGCCCACCATGTTCCGAGTGGTAAGCTCGTCCTTGCTACCGGTAAGAAATTCGCTGATCAGCTCTTTGCAGCCAAGACAGGCATTGGGCAAGATCCCGAATTTCTTAAGGCCATGAAGGATTTGCCTACAGAGGGTACCGCCCTCACATATGCGTCCCCCGTCTTTTTCTCCAGTCTGCGTAATATCTTTGAGACCCTCATCGCCGACATGGATGGTGACCACAATAAGGACGATCGTTTCATGGCCACTACACTCCTGGACCTTTTTCTTCCAAAGAATGCCCGATGTGAAGGGGGAGTGACCACCAGCACCAAGGAAGGTATTCTCACCATTTCTAACTCTGCGCATTCTCACAAGACCAGTTTGACGACGGGGCTTGCAAGTCCTCTTGCGATTGGTGTTATTTCTTTTATGGGAGCAGTGAAGCCACGGGAGGAGGTTCATGCTGAAGAGCTTGATACTCAGGAAGTGATCCGACAGGCGGAAGATCTTTTACGAGAGGAGAAGGCAAAACTTGAGTCCTTGAATGACTAACAAGTTTCAAGGATTAAATGTTGATGAAAAGTATTATCTTTCCCCTTTATGCATTGCTTTGGCTATGCGCTTTTTCATACGGTAACGAAGACGATCGTACGAAAGTCGAGTTCTTCGAGAAGCTTTACAAGACTAAGATCACCGGAGTGAAGTTGCTCGAAGAGTATCCTGATCCTGATCAGTTTTACTCTGCTATAGCGAAACAGGTTGGTATCCCTCAAATAGCCTGCAAGGCAGTTGAGGAAAAGTTTGGGTGGAAGAATGACGGAAAAAGCTTCCTTTCTCTCATGATTAAGGGAGGAGGGAACTCCGATGATTGGGGAGTCATGGTAACTAAAATCCCATCTTCCATGAAAAAATTAAAAGGTAACCTCAAGAATGCGAAGACCGAGGAAGAGAAAAAAAAGTTTATTTCAGAGAGGATTGAGCTTCTTAAGGAAATGGAAATGAAAATGGTGGTGGTGGGATATGATGGGAAAATTTCATTTCCTGAAAACAGGAAGAAAAAGTCAGAGAAAAAGATCTCGGAGAAAGTGGAATAGTTGATAAAAAAGTTCACAGTAAACTAAGATGGCAAAGGACTTAGGAAAGAATCATGACCTGCTCACGGATTTGTTTACCCAACCGACTTCGCCTGATGAGTGGAGGGACTATGCTCTGAGCGAAGAGCAAATTTTGCATTTCTACGAAAATGGTTACATCCATGGGATCCCTCTTCTCAACGATGACCAGATTTCAGTACTCAGTGAGCAGCTCGAAGAGATGGTGGACCCTGATCACGAGGGGAACGAATATTTTTATGAATACCATTCGAATGAATCTGGGAATCCAGACAACGTACTGTTTCATGCCCTAGGAGCATGGAGAGTTCGCCCGGCTTTTCATGACGCTCTTTGGAACCCAGCTTTTCTAATGGCTGCCTATCAATTACTGGGGGCTGACTTTAGGCTCTTTCATGATCAGTTATTTAGTAAGCCAGCCAAGCATGGGGGAGTGGTGGCATGGCATCAGGATTACTCCTACTGGACTTGGACGACTCCAATGTCCCATCTGACCTGTTGGATTGGTTTAGATGATGTCAGCACGGAGAATGGCTGTATGTACTACGTCCCGAAGAGTCACAAGTGGGGGTTGCTCGATAAAAAGCCGCTTGCGGGAGACATGGATGCCATTCGGGAATCTCTAGAGCCTTCTCAGTTTGCGGATTTCGACAATAAGGTTCCTGTGGAAATGAAAATGGGGGAGGCCAGTTTTCACCATCCGCTCCTGATGCATGGTTCCTATGAGAATCATTCCGATAGGAGACGAAGAGCTACCTTGATCAATGTGTTTGCGGATGGTGTAGTAAGCAGTCGGGATGACGATGGCACCAATGCCCCCGGAGCAGACAATTATCCAAGAGTGCCCAAAGGTGAAGAGATGGGTGGTCAGTATTATCCTCGTCTTTTTGATTCTGAGCGTGAACTAGGGGAAGCATTGGCTGAGATTCCTACCGTCAAGAGCCTCATCCAGTAGTTTATTATTTCCATTGGGTACAAGAATCTAGAAACCTTCCTTTTGTTCTGCTTTCTTTGATTTTGGTGTAAAAGGGGACAGGGAAGTCTTGTCAGTATGCTTTTAGGAGATTTCTCTACGTGTGTATATAACCGCCAACTGCCACAAATTATAGAGATTTATGGCGCACTCATGAGTCAACTTAAGTTTTCATATATCCTTCCTGCTTTTCTCCTCTACCTCGTTTCATCGAATGGTCTGACCGCTGATGAGCTAAAGCCAG
>CAJWWL010000253.1 GCA_913048125.1 uncultured Opitutia bacterium
CCTTTGTAATGAACCCAGTCTCTAGGGAGTGGGCCGTAAGGCTTATTGTCACGACCAAGGAAGCGGGGGTCTTTGAAGTCATCGGTATCAGGCTTAGCCCAACCGGGGGCCTTTGAGTTGAGCAGAAAGGTTTCTCCCCTAATTTTGGGGTGGGTGCCGTGGGAACCATCCATGGCGATACTCCGCCAATCGATGAATTCGTCACCTTGCCAGACTGCGGCGACGCGCATGAGATCATGATCGTAGGCAATCCATGTGTTACCTTTCGCAACGCCTTCTGGTCCAGGGTCGAGTCTCACTGTGATCGCCTTGTAGGCAATATTGTCTGGGCCCACTTCAAAGGTGTAGTTCATGTTATTACCGAAATCCATCTTCATGTAGGGGCGAAGTTGTCGCTCCCTTGGTCGGGGACCAGGATAAGTCTCGGGTTTAATGCCTGCTAAGTACTGGTCTGTAATTTCGAAGTGCTGGCTAGGATTCTTATCCACGAGGAATTTTTGCCGGATGTAGTGAATGACTTGATACTTTTGCTCAGGGGTCATCCAGTTCTGAGCGATCATGAGGTTGTACCCCTTTGTCAGGGTGCGATACATGGATCGAGGATCACTTCCGTTCTTGAATGGAACCTCCCAAAACTTTGAGGCAGTGGGCAAGGAACCTGGTTTTCCGGGTTCACCATGGCAGTTAATGCATACTGCACGGTAGAGTTGTTCGCCCTTGCGAATTTCACCTGCATTTTGTGCGCGGAGCGAATTAATCAGAGCCTTGTGGTCGACCGTATGGGTCTCTGCACAGATTGCAGTTTGTATCGTCAGAAGGTTGGTGATCCCTAGAAGGGCAATTGCGCTCCACAAGTTTTTCATATCGTTGTTAAAAATTATCTAGGAGATGATTAGTTAGGCAGACTGAGAATTGAATGAATCCAAAGTGGATTTAAAGCCGGATCTGGCAAGGGGATTTGACAAGGTAAAATCTCCTGCCATAGATACTTCCAATTCATCATGTTTGCACCATCATTACGACAAAGTGAAGAGGGGCGAGAAACCCTCAAGGAGTTGCACGCCAAGTTTTCTAGCCTTGCTAATCAACTGTCCGCATTGCGCTACAGGGAAGGAGAGGAGTCTCGCCAGTTGGCGATGAAGGTAGCCCCCCTGAAAGAGAAGCTTGATCAGGCAGAGGATCTTTTGAAGGACTTCGCCCCAGGTGCAGTCTTGCCATTGGATTGGAAAATGCGTGAGGCTGAAGAGTTGTTAGGAAAGATCGAAGATGGTATAAATCAAATTGATGCTCATGAGGAAGACGCCAACTGCAATCAAAAGGCTTTTTACATGGCCAATGTTCTACTTGTGGTTCACGCTGATGAGCAGGTTGACTCTGCTGAGTCTGAACTAATAATGGATATCGCTGATGGTATAGGTGCTTCAGAAAAAGACCTTCGCCATGCGAAGGAACTTGTTGATGAAGGGCACTACTATCTTCATCAAGTAGGTTCATTTTCAGACCAAGTAAGAAACCTTGAGGATATGATTCGTGCCTGTTTCTCGGATGGCGAAGTACATCCTGAAGAAAAAGAACTCATCGAAAATTTTGCTGGTTCGCTGGGTGTTGACCAGGAGAGAATGGATTTGATTGAAGAGTGGCTTGGCGAGCGCATCAATTAGGCCATTACGTTCGGCTTTTTGCTTGGTTGCTGATTGTTTTGATGACAGAGGCGCAAGCAGAAGGAGAGGAAACAAAGATAGTTGCCCATCGGGGCGCATCCTATGACGCGCCTGAGAACACGTTAGCTGCCTTTCGGTTGGCATTCGAGCAAGGTGCCGACGCAATTGAAGGTGACTTTCGCCTAACTTCTGATGGCCACATTGTCTGCGTTCATGACAAGGATGGTAAACGCACTCTCGGAAGTAAGGTTGCCATTGCAGGTGCTAGTCTTGAGCAACTTCGCAAGCTCGATGCTGGTTCTTGGAAAGGAAGTAACTGGGTTGGCGAGAGAATACCCACTCTTGATGAAGTACTCGATCTTCTTCCTGAAACAGCCTCCTTGTTTATGGAGGTGAAGTGCGGACCTGAAATTATCAAGCCTCTTACCGCGAGACTCAAGGCTCGTGGAGTAAAGCCGAGCCAACTAGTAGTAATCAGCTTCAGCAAGGAGGTCATCCGCAAATTCAAGGAGTTCAACCCTGATTTCATAGCTTACCTACTCACCAGCTTTAAAACCAAGAAGGCAGATGGCTCCCTCATCCCAACAGCGAAAGAGCTCATCACTTTATTGAAGGATATTCAGGCGGACGGCTTAGACTGCAATGCAGACTCCCGTTTAGATCCCTCTTTTGCCAAGACATTGCGCAAGGCAGGATACTCCTTGCATGTGTGGACCGTTAACGATGAGGCCAAGGCTAGAAGATTTATCAAGGACTTTGCTATTGAGTCCATCACTACGGATCGCCCTGAGTGGTTGCGCAATAAGCTGGACTGACAGCCTGCTTAACCTGTCTCTGGCATAAACGTGGGCAGGACCACTCCTGTGGGGGGCGACCATTCACCACGGGTTTGCGAGAAATGTATTTCGCAGTTGCGGGCTCCCCAGGAGTAGAGTGTCCCGATGAGGTCGCAGCAATCTGAGGGTACCAGAAATACAGGACTTCTTCCTGCATGTTGTTGAAGTTGGGCATGGAGTAGTGCTGCAGTATCCTCTTCTGTACGGGCCACTCCCGGGCCGATTAGGTTGCTGGCTGAATTGGCCACCGAAAACAGGAATCCGTCTAGGTTGCCCTTGGCATCTTCAATTACACTACCACTCCACCAACCATCTTGGTTTTCTATGAAATACGCATAGTCATCTGGACGTCGTATCCCGACGAGTTCCTTTTCCAGATCTGCGATTGCATCTACGTCATCTGGAGAAGCGCTTCGTACACGGCTAGCCAGTGAGGGAGGTTCTACACTCAACCCACCCTCTGGGATTTCGACGTACATATCTTGAAATACCTGCCGAGGGACGAATCCACATCGATTGTACAGGGTGAAAGAATCGAGGTTCATTGCGCTAGAGACCAGACGCAATGGTTTGCCCTGTTCGTCAGCCACTCGGATGATCTCGTTCATGAGTAACTTTCCCGCACCATGCCCAAAGTAGTTGGGGTGAACATTCATGATGCCGATAGAGACGTGGGTCTCACGCGGATGGTAGAAGCAGGATGCAGCGATGCTTCCTGAGGACTCGTTCACAGCGAGAAGACAGCAACCTGGATCAATGTCTTCGTAGATCTTGCAGAAGAGTTGAGTGCTTTCGGGGCCGTTGTTGAATTTTGGGCCACTTCCGTGGGTGTGATACCAGTAATTGATGGAGACGTAGATCAACTCGCCGACTTCGGGCCAATCGGCTTTCTCCATTGCACGGATAGTGAAGTTCATGCGAAATTTAGACTTAGATGTCCCTCATGTACCGGGCACCATTGTAGTAACAATGGAGTGCAAACATCTGTACGATGTGAAATACCGAGTTATTATTGATCCAGCCTTCAGGGTCGCCAAAGGGGATCGCCTGTACGATGAGTCCCACAATTGAGACGAGCACTCCAATGATAATCCAGTTAGCACTAGGATCACGTTCGTTCCTGGCATATTTTGAATACAACTTGAAGCACAGTACGACTAGCAATGCGGGTATATAGTCCCATGCCACATCAGAGAATGCCAATTCCTTGCGAGTGCCAAGAAATAGGAGGAATCCTAAGAACTTGAGGACAAAGACGGCTAGGAAGATCCTTCGCGCAGGATTACGAACGGAACTGAGTGCTGCGCCACAACACATGAACAGGCTGAGGTAGGCAAAAAGAAAGACCGTGATCGGCCACAGTAGGGTCGAGATCTGGTTGTCCTGATTGAATCCATGATGAGTTCCACCTAGAATGGCCGCCGCCGCCACATCAAGCATAGCCACGCTCCAAAGAAGTACCGAGGTCTCTCGCCGACCGATCATGTAGAGCAGGCATGCATAAAACAGCGCCTGCGCACCCATCAGGTAGTCAGTGAGAGTGGTTCCTGGTTCAGCAAAAGGCATATCGACTAAACCGACGCATCACGTGATGCTGGGGCGAGGATGTCAAGGCAACGGTGTCAGGCCAGCAAGTTGACGTGATGCCGATACCAATCACTTTGAAAGCGGCCCGCTGGGTCCAGTTCCTTTTTCTTGGCTAGAAAGTCACGAAAGCCTGGGTGTGCGGCATCCACCTGCTTCGGGGTCGCCCATCTGTGGTAGGTCGGGAAGTACGAACCATCCCGCTCAAGGGCGAGATCGATAAGCAGGCGAAAATCTTGCTCGGCTTTGGCTAAACCGGCACGGTCGTGGTCCACATGTAAGTTGAACACGATGCAGGCATAATCCTGCTTAGCCCAGGGTAGGGCGGTTGTGTCGTCTTTAAGGATGTAGCGGACAGTACCGTAGACGACATCCGCTTTCCGTTTCCTAAGTTCATTGGCTGTTTGTTCGAGGAAATCTGGAAGGACTTCACGAGGCACGTATACCTCAGTGATCATCTCTGTGCCTGGGCGGATATCGGTGTGTTGCTCTAGGTCGTGATGGTAGTTCTCCTCGTACCAACTCATCTGATGTGAATCCGACCAGTATACCTGCCCATGGGTACTCTGATAGTGTGTGGTGTAGCGACGATAGGCCTCCGCCTTGTTTTCATGAGCCAGATAGATCAGTTGCTTCCATGCTCCCGCTGGCAGTTTGCGAGGATTCTCGGGTAGGGGAGTATCGAGCGGCACCGGCACATAGGTCGAAAAAACGCCCTCCTGTAGGAAGTTCTCGCTGGCAGAGTCGATGTTGAACTGAAAATCCCCGTAGAGCGCTCCATCTTTCATTTGCGCGGCCAGACGATCTGCGAGATCCCGAGCGTGTATGATTTCGACGAATCTCTTCACCTTCTGACGCGGAGCCAGTCGCAGCTTCAAGGAATACACGAAACCAAATAGACCGTAGCCACCAATCACATGTCGAAAAAGTTCTAGGTTCTTTGTTCGACTGCACTCAAGGAGTTCGCCCTCGGCATTGACGATACGCAGGGATTCAATGTCTTGAACAAACGGTTGGAAACGAAGGCCACGCCCATGAGCATTAGCCGATACCGCGCCGCCTAGAG
>CAJWWL010000254.1 GCA_913048125.1 uncultured Opitutia bacterium
CCCATTGATTCATGCAGATTCTGGCCCGGGGGTTTGCCCGTAAGGTGGCTTCACTCATAGAGTTCTTCGAACACCGACCAACAGCCGGTCGAGAACGCTCCCCCTTTGAGTTGATCTCCCGGCTGTTGTTTTTTCAGGTGAAGATTTGCAAATGCTATGCTCCGCAGATGATTAAAGAATCAAGCAAATCAGGGTGTCTGACTAGTTAGTTTTACTAGGATGTAACATGCTCATCCGTCTGTATTCGTCATGCGCTTGCTGCGAAATACTCGTAAAGTAGTCACTCCAGCAAATGTGTGTCTCTGGCGGCTCACTATTCCACTGCCCGTATCCATCAGGCGGTAATTGTTGTTGCCCGGGATCTGGCTCATTCTGGTTCAGCATCTCGCGAACTCCACTAATGCAAGATTCTCCCCTAAAAGTTTAGGCAGTGCGTATTGAATGGTGACCTTTAAAATTGTTCAATTGGAATTTAAGGTGTCAAGAACACGATGAATGCCAAAACACTTGTTTATCCAGCCACGTTTGGCGGATGTGCCATGACTAGCGCAGAACTTTGAGTATCGGACTTGCAGTTCGAATTTCTCTTGGACTGTAAATCGCCCTCACGATATCAAACGTAAGTAAGCCACCAACGAGCAGGAGTGCGGCACAGCAAATGAGCCCAAAGACATGCCACTTATTAAACCGCATGCCACCATTCAACCTCGGCAATCCGGTGAAGTCTGTACTCTCTAAATCCTGTTGGGGAGACTCGACTGTTAAAGAGGTTTCCTGTACTAAACTACCTACGATTTCTTGAACCGTCGTTACAGAACCCTCATGAATGTCATTTGATTCTTTACCATGTAACTTTTTTTCATCAGCGCCTTCGGCCCGCAGACTATTGTTCTCGATGGATATATCTGATTCGGGTATGGCCGCTGCATCACCGTCTTCCGAGTCTGCAGAGGTCACGAAAGTTCCGAGGTCAACATCCCAAGACTGCACCACGTCACCGTCAAATGAAATACCACCCTCCATCGAAATCTGTTCATGAGTCTCACCCGCGGCGGCAACCTTGACACAGTATGTGATAATACTTTTATTAGCGGGCTCAGAAGTACAGAGTGGGCAGGGGTCTCCAATGCGAGGAACGCTACTATGTACAATTCCGTCACATCCGTTTTTGCAGCGAACCAACCAACCAAGGTCGCTCGTTCCAGGCCCTGCAGAACCATCTTGGTAGTCATTCATTTTAGATGCCTCTTTCGATTTTTACGCACAGTCCAAACTCTATAGTCCTCCCTAAGTCAGTAGCCATTTTCGGATAGTACCTCCTATTGGATTTCTGCCGCAACGGTTCTTTTTGTGCATCCAAAATAGCTTTTTTATCTGTTTCCAAGCTATTTGTTGAACAAAAAGAGTGTGCGGGCACGCATGTCGCTAGTCTTATGCTGAACTGGTAACAGGGCTTAATAGCGAGAGAAACTTCCGGGCTTTAACATGTGGAAAACTCCATCCACGTGAAATAATAATACTCCTGTATTCACGGGATCATTTGTGCGGATTTCATACTGACAACTATGCTTAGTCCACACAAAAAATACACGTTTAGGAGAACCACATGGCATCCGTTCCCGCAAGTTTACTTGACTTCACCCGAACGTGTCTTTCTCAAGGTGTTAACCGAATCGAAATTCATCAGGCCCTCATTGATGCTGGTTGGACTGACCGCGAAGCAACAGCTGCACTGGAAAGTTTTGCAGAGTCACCACTTCCCGTACCAGTTCCAAAAAAACGCGTAAGTAGTGGGCCTCGTGCAGCGTTTCTGCATCTACTCGGGCTTTTTCTTTTGTATATGGCTGCCTTCTCAACCGGGGCCATACTCTTTCTTGCCATAGATCTCTTCATTAAAGATCCCGCAAATCGTATTTTTTTTGATCTAGGTGACTTCGCCCGTTTTAATGCTGCTGTTCTTATTGCCAGTTTGCCGGTACTTCTTCTTGTCCGTCGCGCAATTATGCGAGACGTTAAGCTCAATCCAGCCACTCGCATTGCACCAGTTGTACGAACACTTTCCTACATCACACTCCTTATCACGAGTCTGATTATGGTCTGCGATATGGTGGTCATCTTGATGGGATTCCTGAATGGTGATCTCACATTAACGTTCATTTTGAAGAGCGTTGTTGTTCTGCTGCTCGCTGGTGGAATTTTTCTCTGGTACATCAGTGGACTAGCTTTCGAAGAGAAAATGGGTGAGTCTCGTCAAAAAGAAACTTCGATTCAGGATCCTCAGTGGCGGTCCCGACTCGCATGGGCTGGATTTTTCACAGCCTCAGTCAGCCTTACACTAGCCTTGTGGATCGCAGGCAATCCATTTAATCAGCGTCTCGAACGGTTAGACAAACAGCGAATCTCAGATCTTCGTAGCCTCCAAGGGGCGATTGGCCGCTTTCACAAAAAGGAGAAACGACTGCCTGACACTCTGGACGAATTAAAAACGTATCCTGACTCCTACGTTGAACGGACAACAGATGCAGTGACGAAGAGGCCATATGTCTATAAGCGACTCGGTAACACCTCGTATCGCCTTGGCGCGGTCTTTGACCTATCCACGCCCAAAGATGACGGTAGGGGGATTCGTGGAAAGGACGGCTTTTATCAGCATGAAGCTGGCCTACAGACTTTTGATTTCAATGTGAAGTGACGGAGTTTGAAACCTGCTATGCAATAATGTCCTGTGCTACAACACCATGCACATCCGTTAATCTGAAATCTCTGCCTGCATAGCGATACGTAAGTTGCTCGTGATCCAGACCAAGAAGATGAAGAATTGTGGCATGCCAGTCATGAATATGGCACGGCTTTTCCACGGCCTCATAGCCGTATTCATCCGTTGAGCCATAACTGAACCCACCTTTGACGCCACCACCAGCCATCCACGTGGTGTAGCCCTTATTATTATGATTGCGTCCATCAGCACCCTGTGCGGCAGGTGTTCTTCCAAATTCACCACCCCAGACAACCAGTGTGTCCTTGAGCATGTCGCGTTGTTTCAGGTCTTTTAAAAGCCCAGCGATAGGCTTGTCGGTATTTCCCGCGTGCTTGTTATGATTCGCTTCCAAGTTGCCATGGGCATCCCAGTTCGCATCATTGTGTGCACCTCCAGAGTAAATCTGAATGAAGCGAACTCCTCGCTCCACGAGTCTCCGCGCCAACATGCATTTTCTGCCGAAGTCATCGGTCCGCCCTTCTCCCACTCCGTAAAGCTCCTTTACGTGATCCGGTTCACCATCCAAGTCAATCGCTTCTGGCGCCGTCGTCTGCATCCGATAAGCCAATTCATAACTGGAAACTCTGGATGACAAGTCCGACTGGTCTCCCCGCAATCCAAGGTGCTCCTGATTCATGGTATTGAGGTAATCGAGAAGAGTCCGCTGCTGCTCCCGTGGCATGTTATGGGCATTCTTAAGGTTCAGAATTGGGTCTCCCTGCGATCGGAAGACCGTTCCAGCATAGCTCGCAGGCATGTAACCGGACGTCCAGTTCTTTGCTCCACTAATAGGCCCTCCACTGTTTTCAAGCATGACCACGTAGCCTGGAAGATTCTCGTTCACACTCCCCAGTCCATAGTTCACCCAGGATCCAAGCGAGGGCTTTCCACTCACCACAGACCCACAGTTCATATTCAGCATCGCTGATCCATGAATTGGCGACTCAGCAGACATCGAATGAATAAACGCAATATCGTCAGCTCTCTTAGCGAGATGAGGAAACAGGGTAGAAATGTGTTTTCCAGACTGGCCGTGTTGGGAAAACTTCCACTTGGGCCCGACGACCCTCCCTTTATTTTTCTTACCACCACGTCCAAATGTTTTGACGTCAATGGTCTTTCCATCAAGGGGGTAAAGCTTCGGCTTATAATCGAAGGTATCCATGTGACTTGGACCTCCATACATGAAGAGGAAGATCACTGACTTAGCTCGCTGAGGGAGCATGGAGTCCTTCGGGGCCAGAGGGTTACCCTGAAGACTTGCTGCATTTGCCTTATTGAAGAAGCCATCCTGAGCCAACATTCCAGTCAGAGCCAACGAGGTAAAACCGCCACCAAGATGGCGAATCGCCTCGCGCCGGTTGATCTGACCGCAAAAACTGTTCACTGGTTTGTTCATAATATTTGGGAAAAGTTATATTGGAAAAGGACTTCTCAATCAGTCGACAAAGAAAAATTCATTAAGGTTCAGGACCAGAAGAGCGAACCGATTGAGAGCGTCTTCAGAGGATAGCTTATGCTCACGCATCATAACCTCTACAAATTCGATGCCATAGTCCAGCTCTCTGACGGTAGCCGCCCTGGCGAGAGCAATTTCAAGAGCAAGACCTACCTGACGGCGAGGATCATCAGGGGCCTCGGATCGAAGTCGTTCAGCGAAACTTACGGCCTCCTCGTTTACAAAGGCGCTGTTCATCATGGCCAAGGCCTGAGTGGGCAGGATGCTCCGGAAGCGAACCGGGCAGGTGCCATCTGTATCCGCCAAGTCAAAATCCTGTAGAATAGGTGGAACAATCGACCGCTTGACCTTGATATATACGCTCCTTCGAGTCTGCTCTTCCGGGGGAGAATTTCCCCACTTTCCACCTTTTGTTGAAGACGTCGCCAACACTTCCGGAGCGAGCTTGATGAAGACGCTCGGACCTCCCATTTTCCTGTTCAGCCGCCCTGTCGTGGCGAGCACTGAATCACGCAGCTCCTCGGCAGTCAGACGACGCATGTTGAAACGCCAGAATAACTTGTTGTCCGGATCTTTTGCCAAATTTGCAGCCTGCCCCTTTGAGGACATCTGATAAGCCTGAGAAAGCATGATTACCTTGTGCATCTGCTTGTGGGTAGTCATCAGGGAAATTACATTTCAATTCATTTGTGTCACCAATCTTCATTCCAATAATACCTTCTAAATTAATACCTGTTTCTATAAAGTGTAATAATTTTAGATTTCGATAAAATTGAAGATGCAAAGATCTTTGTAAAAAATGATCCCTACAAAGCTTTAGAATTTCTTGCGTCTAGAAAAGATTTTATTTAGAATAAATTTTTTTTCTGAATGTTTTGGAATATTCTCACGTCAAATGTACATTATATT
>CAJWWL010000255.1 GCA_913048125.1 uncultured Opitutia bacterium
CAAAGCGCTCTTCCCAAGTCAGTGAATTTCGGCCCTTGACTTGAGCCCAACCAGTCATGCCAGGACTAACTTCGTGCCTTCTAAATTGGTGGGGAGTATACAGGGGGAGATACTCCACCAAAAGCGGGCGTGGTCCAACGAGGCTCATCTCTCCATGCAGTACATTCCAAAGCTGTGGTAGTTCGTCGAGAGTAGTAGCTCGCAAAAATCGCCCCCAAGAGGTAAGCCGCTGAAAGTCACTACCCTCTCCTGCTTGCATTGTCCTGAACTTCCAAATACGGAAGACTCGGCCTTTTTTACCAGGCCGTTCCTGAGTAAATAGAACAGGCCTACCTTGCAAGAGGAGCCCGAAGAAAGCCAAAAGTAAATAAAGCGGACTTAGCAGAACCAAAAAAAGAGTTGAGACTAGGATATCAAAAAAACGTTTCACTCAAATAGACTTTCTCCAAGTGCTACCCATTTATCTGCAACCATATCAGATGAATATATCCCCTGTCCAACTTTGTAGGCATTAGAGCGTTTTGCCAGAAGTTCGTCACGGTTTGTGACGATATTCTGGATTTGCAGTCGAAGACTCTTAACATCTCCCGGTGCCACAACCCAACCACAATCATGTTTTAACACAAGGTCGGCCAAATCAGAGTCTTTAGGACAAATGGCAAGGATAGCTTGTCCTGCTGCTAATGCACTGAAGGTCTTGCTGGGTAATACTACCATTTCTGAACCTTCCAGCATACTGACTACTCCAACCTGAGCAGCCTTCATTGCAGAAGGCCATGTAGAGGAACTCAAAGGGCCGCGAACTTGAAACCAACTTCCACGGAGAGATCTAACTCCTTTACCAGTGGCATGAATGTGCCATTCGCAACCATTAAGAGTTTCTCCGCACCCAAGTTGCGCAAGGGTGTCCACTTCATGCATACGACCCAACACACCGCAATACAAGAAACGTACAGGATGATCGGTTCCGAGGTGTTCTGGTTGTGTGCTAGCAAAAGACTGAGCGTCGGCTCCAACGGGAATGACTTTTGTTTTAGGAGCGGTGCCATATTTACCTAATGCATATTTCTGAATCCGCTCTCCAAGGAAGACAGAAGCGTGGCACCTCTCAATAGAGCGACTGGTTATTGACTCAAGACGCTGCTGGGTCCCAGGGCTAATCTGACGACCAGACAATTGAATCGCTTCAGGATAAAGGTCGAAGACGAGGTTGACTGTGCGTACATCTGCACTCGGCGATGTTTTTTCTCTGACAAGTTCCGGTAGAAAAAAAGGATTGGTTGTGGCGATTCTGCAGGTAGGTTGCTTTATTGGGCTACTGATATGGCGGCGAGTATGCAGACTCATCCCAGCGTAGAGTTTCCAGCGCATCAAAAGCTTACTAAAAATATTTCTAGGGCGGCGATATGCCTCTTCTTGCATGACCGAGATGATCTCTACTTCTTGACCACGTACCTTCAAATCCCGGACAAGACCATTCCAGAAAGCAGTCCCACTCACGGAAGTGTAGAATTCAAACTTCACAATTCGGCGAGAAGGCTATCAAGGCGTTTCTTAAAGGTATTGGCACCGAGGTTGTCGACGGCCCACTGACCAGCAGTTATTCCATACTTGGTAAGTTGCTCTTTCGGGAAGGTAGCGAATTCGTAAATCGCACGGGCCGCTTGATGTATTTCGTCTGTGCCTAGGAGCCAGCCACATGGCAAATCAAGCAGCTCTCCTTGCAGATCATTCCCGGGAGAAAGTATGACAGGTTTTTGTGCAGCCATTGCCTCAGCAGCAGCAAAGTTGAAATTCTCTTTTACGGAGAGGGATATGAGGCCATCTGAAGCAGCAAGAAGCCCATCCTTGTCCCACTTGTAGACTGGCCCAACAGCATGTACATGGGGTATCCTCATACTGCGAGCAAGATGTAGAATTTCTGCTGGTGAATATCCTTCTGAAGGCCCTGCAAAGACAAGATGAGTATCTGGCGCACGAGCCTGTCGAAAGGCGTCAAGCACAGCTAAAGGTTGTTTGACTTCTTGAAGACGTCCAAGGAACAACAAGAGTCGAGCATTATCCTCAATACCTAGCTTATGTCGCCAAAGCTGCCTGGCCCTTAACACGTTGGGGATTTGCAGAGACTCGACAGGCCATGGTACAACTCGAGATTGGACGCCATCTAAGAATGGACTTGCTTTAGCCTGTTCATTGCTAGTAGCGAAGATGACTTGCTGCGCATTCCGTAAATACACTCCACCAAACTGGTTGAGCCAGTGCATTTTTCGGAATCGCCGATAGGACAGAACATACGGGTCGAGTCCACCATGAATGATCACCCAATAGGGTATGGAAAGTTCTCTAGAAATCTCATGCGCCCAGTGAGCATGATAGCGATAAAGAGTATGGATGATAAGAAGCTTAGCACCATGAAGGATTTCTTTCGCTCGAGCTAGCTCTTGGGGATTTGGCTTGTGGAACAAACGCCCTAAAAGACTACGACCAGTCTGGATATGGTGGATGCCATCGCCCTCGAGAATCTCATTCCAGCGAGATTGTCCAGTGAATGAGATAGCTTTACCTCCAATCGCGTTACGAACTGCATGAAAAGCAGTTGCAGAACCACCTGCACTAGAAGTTACATCGAGGCCAATCTGAACTATTTGACTCATGACCCAGTGGATGTGTCCTCCCATATCTCCTTAAACTTATGGGCCAAGGCCTCACAAGCCTCCGCACCAAAGGCATGACCCTGACTACTCTTGGGCAAATCTTTTCCTGGGATAAACCAATCGTGAACGAAGTGAAGTTCCAAGTAACGCTCTAGGGCAAGAGCTTCAGCCTCTTGTCTCACAATTTCAGACCCATAAAAGTCTCGCTGGTCTACGATAAAAATAAATCTAACATTATCAGTCTGAAGCTGTAGAGCAAATGCCCGTAGCAATGCAGCATACCTGGATTCATTGACAGATTTCTGCCTTACCACCACTTGCTCACTTGAAACTTCAATCGGCTGATTAGGTGGCAAAGAATGGTTATTGAAAACAGACTTCAAGCGAAGAGCAAGCTGGCTAGTCATTATTAGCTTGTAGGTATATCCGTCCGGAGCAACCAGTTTGCGGAGACGACCTGCTGAAGGCATCTCTGGAATATCGCGTAGACCGATGGAGCCGTCACTCTTTGCATAGGCCACCCAATTAATTCCGTAAACAGGGTCTTCAAGGTCGTTGCCTGCCATGTGAAGAATAATCCCTTCAGGAGTGAACTCTCGGCCGATATCAATATACCTACGTACAGCCTGAGGGAGGCTCCATCCTCCATTACCCATATTTATCATTCTGGGGGAACTGCTGGTCAATTCATTGAAGCGAACATCGATGGTTTCGTTGTCCTGCACACCAAACCCGAAAACGTTGGAATCACCTAATAATAACAGATTACATTTGTACGAATGCGGTGAAACCCATGTCCCCCGCAACCTATCCTTGTTGGTCGTATATATATAGCGGAAATGACCAGGTTGGGCGTTCACAATCTGGCGATCTGGATAGGCAATTACTCCATATTGATGAGTCCAATCCGAAACAGGGAATATCCATTGCAATGGTGCCAATATACGAAGTAAGAATTCCAGCAAGCCAAGGCATAGGAACAAACTGCTTACGAGCAGACCGAGTCTCTTCAGCAGTTTCATCTTCATCAGCTCTAAGGCCTGCTCATTTGGCGATCTATTTCTGGCACCTGAATTACCCTTTGCATCATACGGTTCGAATTCAATGAACGACTAATGAGGATGAATAAGAAAGGCCAGAATAACAGGAAGTAATTGACGATCAAAATAAGTAGCTTGCCGATACCTCCACGGGCCATGATGAGTAATTGAAGCTGGAAAAAAGTAAGAACAAAAAAGAGACGTCGATCCGTCTTCATGAGGTAACACAGTAAAGCCACCAGCATGCCGACTGAGCATGAATGCAACCAAAACATTTTAGTGCCATAGATAAATATTCCTTCCCCAAATAAGCCTGGAAGGTATACGTGTGTGGTGGTCTGGCCATAAACCTTGCCAGTGAGGAGTTCAGTGAACTCGTGATTAATCTTCAAGTAGTCCCATGACTCAGTGAGATTCTGGGGAATCGGGAGGGAAACAATCCATTTTAAATACCGTAGGATTTCATTGCCGTGATGGCTTTCCATCAGGTCACTAACAAGGATTGGATAGAAAGTCTCCTGATAAAAGAGTGTAAATACAGACTCCAAAACACCGTAAATGTTGAAGCCAATTTCAAGCCCAGCACCCTGCCGGAGCTTTGTGTATGTGTTGAAGAAAAATAGTAGCACAGGGAGCGCGAACATGCAGCTGGCGGCTAAGTAGTGCCGAGAAAAGATTTTTTGATTCCACAGATAGAGAAACAATAAAATAAGCATGAGACCGATCTCGTGCCGAGGAAGATACTCGTCTACGCAGTAGCGAACGTAGTAAAAGAAAGCGACTGCAGGAATGACAAGCCACCAGCGTCGACCAAGTGATGACAAAGAAAAGAGAAAGAAGGGAAAAAGCAGCACCGACATGTAATAGTAGAGCACTTCTGGTGTGGAATCTCCGGTCTCCTTAAGGCTCTCGTCAATCTTCTGGGCTAGGTCAGGTGATGGTGGATTTAAGAGCCGAGTTAATTGAAATTCAGGATAGACTAGTGGAAAAAGGGAAAATAATAGGAACAATCCAAGGAAGACTTGCCAAAGGCGATCACTAACCAAAGCCTCTTCCTCAAAGAACTGGACTGGCTTCAGGAACTTTTTTAGGCTAATGAGGGTGATTGTGAATGAGCCAAAAAGTGTTAGAAAAAAAATAGATTCAGTTATAGATTTAATGATTTCAAAACCAAAAAAAATATTACCAATATTTGTTTATGCACTCCAAGCTCCAGCCCACGAAATAAATGGTAAAGTTATATCAACAAATGCTTTTAAATATAATTCTAATTTATCTAAAATAATACCGGCTCATCAACTTACACTAAAATCCCTTTATGAAAAAATAGAATTAACAAAAGAAAAAAAAGATTCAATTCATTTAGTTAAACAAAATCCATTTGGAATGTCACCAACATTAAAAAAATTTTTAAAAAATTATA
>CAJWWL010000256.1 GCA_913048125.1 uncultured Opitutia bacterium
CGTGAACCTTAACCTTGGGGGCCGACAAGATATCAGCCCCGGGGAAACTCTGAATCTTTTTCCAGAAACCGGAAGGCACAGCGCTCACATTCAGTCCTTCGAAATCCTGTTGAAGGCGACCAGCTTTTAACTCCGCTTTGACCACATCAAAGTCAGATTCATCGATCTCAACAAACTTGAAGGAAACCTCAATCTGAGCAGCAAGACTCAGTGTAGCAAGGACTAGGTAGATACAGGTAGTGAATATAATGCGCATACGGTAGATGTATATTGGAAATAGTTAATAATCTAGTCAAGTAATCGCATCTTAGACTTTTATCTCGACAACAATCTATGCTAGAAACAAACCCCTAAGCATGAAGATCGCGTCCATCTCCTCTATCATCCTCGCCTCGGCATATCTCCTAAACGCTGCTGAAAACTGGCCCAACTACCGTGGTCCCAGCAAGGATGGAACGGTGAACCCCACCTCCAAACTTCCTACCGAATGGGGTGAAGATAAAAATGTTAAATGGAAAACTGAGATTCATGGACGCGCTTGGTCTTCCCCTGTAATCTGGGGCGATCAGATATGGCTCACCACAGCATCAAAAGATGGTAAAAAGCTCACTGGCATGTGCGTGGACAAGAACTCCGGGAAACTCATCTATGACCAACTACTATTTACAATCAAAGAGCCCCAGTATGCCCACAAGTTCAACAGTTACGCCTCCCCTTCTCCAGTCCTAGAATCAGGACGCGCCTACCTACACTGGGGGTCTCCTGGTACGGCTTGCATTGATACCAAGACCTTTAAGACCCTATGGACAAGACCCGACTTCGTTTGCGACCACTTTCGTGGATCAGGTTCCTCACCCTTCATATACAACGATTTACTAGTCCTCACAATGGACGGAGCAGACGCACAATACTTAGTCGCCTTGGACAAGGATACGGGCAAAACCATCTGGCGAACAGATCGCTCTACCGACTTCAAAGACTTGGATGCAAATGGAAATCCTAAACGAGATGGGGATGAGCGTAAATGCTACTCCACACCTATTATCGTGAATGTGGATGGGCGCGATCTACTCATCAGTCCGGGGGCTAAAGCGGCTTGGGCATATGAACCGCTAACTGGAAAACCGGTTTGGCAATTTCGCTACAAGAACCACTCCAGCGCCAGTCGCCCCGTATTCAACAATGGTCTGCTCTACATCAATTCTGGATACTCCGTCGCAGAACTCTTTGCGGTAAAACCAAGCGGCACCGGAGACATTACTGACAAAAATAAGGTGTGGGGAGTCTCTGGCTCCAACATTCCAAAGAAGCCCTCCCCCATTCTCCACGAAGGTCTTCTATACTTGTGCTCGGACAGTGGCATTGCTACCTGCCTTGATGCTGCAACCGGCAAAGAGATTTGGAAAGCGCGCCTAGGAGGGAACTATTCAGCCGCTCTTATTCGACACAAGAATCACATATACGCCTTTAGTGAGGATGGAAGGGGTGTTGTTTTTACAACAGGCCGAGAGTTCAAGCTCATCTCGGAAAACAAACTTCCAGACGGATTCATGGCGTCACCAGCAGTTTCAGGAAACTCGCTTTATCTCCGTACGCGCACCCACTTGTATCGGGTTGATGCAGGATAGAGCCTACTAAGCAAACTACCAGGCGATACCCTCTGAATAGGGCGTAATCCAGCAATTACGGCAGGACCCATCGCCACGGATTCCTGCTGATCCGATCTCTAGGCCAGACTCCATCTGCCTTTCTCCAAATACCTTTTCCCACACGGAACGGGATCGATTGCTCAAACAACGTCCAGTACCCTGTAGCTTTTCTTCGGCAAAAAAAGAAAGTGCCAGAAGCAAAATTAACAGGATGAACTGAAGGATTTTCTTCATAGGGAGTAGATTTCAAATCTCCCTTCATGGTCGAGAAATAGCCAAGTCTTGTTACATTTTCAGACTTTTAGAAATTTTCTGTAACAAGGATGCAAAACGTGGCGACCCATTGGATGAACACGGCTGTGAGCCAGCCCGAAAAATTCCAACCAAAACCTAAGAATCCGTCACCTAATGAAATACCTAGCATCGATCCTCCTACTCGCCGCCATGCTTGCGGCCTCCGTTCAAGCCGACGTCCGCAACCGCAGCGGCATACGTGTAATCCTAAAAATGAACAGCCAGGCTGAGACTGCTGGCACAGCAGCAAATGCGGCAGGTATCCCGCAATCAAGGATTCTGGGAACTATTCCAAAAAATAATCTCGTAATTGCCAAACTGACCTGGCGACAAATCTACAGTGCAATGTCCAATCCAAATGTTCGACAGGCCTACTACGATTGGCCCATGTCGCTGGGCAAAACCCTAAAGACCCGACAAGTCGGGGGTAAGGAAGCCGGTTCATGGGGTCTGGACCGAATTGATCAACGCGCCTCCGAACTAGATGGACGTTACAACATGACCACCACTGGTGAAGGCGTTAATGCATACATTATCGATACCGGCCTGAGAACAAGTCACAGTGAGTTTGAAGGCCGTGCCTCCCACGCATTCTCAGCTTATGGAGACGGTTCCGACGGCAATGGACACGGCACCCATGTTGCAGGCACCATCGGAGGAAAGAACTATGGAGTTGCCCCAGGAGCCAAGCTACACGGCGTAAAAGTACTCAGTGATGATGGTTGGGGTTACATCTCCGACATTGTTGATGGAATTAACTACGTAGCTAAAAACGCCATCAAACCTGCAGTTGCCAACCTGAGTCTCGGAGGATCTCCCCATGACCTTTTGGACAATGCAGTCCGTGATCTCATACAGGCAGGTGTCACCGTAGCAGTTGCCGCCGGAAATGAAAGTGATGACGCTTCCAGTAGTTCTCCTGCCAGAGTCGAGGAAGCCTTGACCATAGGCTCTTCAGAAATGGGAGATAGAATGTCTTACTTCTCAAACTACGGAGAGCTGCTAGATGTCTTTGCACCGGGATCAGACATTGTTTCTGCAACAGCAGACAACGATAATTCACTAGCATCTTGGAGCGGCACCTCGATGGCAGCTCCGCACGTAGCAGGTGTGGCAGCACTCTTTCTGGAAAAGAACCAAGAAGCCACTCCGGATGAAGTTGCCGAAAAACTTCTCGCAGAGTCCACAAAGGACACCCTATCAGGTCTCCAAGGCAATTCTACAAACAAGCTGCTGTTTTCTCTCTTCAATGAAGCCGGTGAAGATCCCAAACCAGAAGAACCAGAGGAGCCACAACCCGAAGACCCAGAAGTGCCAAATCCAGAGGATCCTGAAACTCCAAATCCTGAAGACCCACTACCGGAAGAGCCTGAAGAACCAGAGCTGGAACCCATCGTGGACACCTACAAGGGAATCATGAAGCAATGGAGGTTCAAAAAGATCGCTCGCTACAAGTCAGGCCCTGGAGTTCACGAAGGTGTCTTTACCGGCCCAGAAAATACGGACTTCGACCTCTACTTCTTACAGCGTGAAAGAAGGAGTTGGAAAATCCTCGCCTCTTCCTTTGAGGAAGGTTCAGACGAGTACATCGCCTACGACCTTACCAAGAAGAAAGGTAAATACCTCTGGCTAGGAGTCTCCTTCCTCGGCAAAGGCCGCTACGAACTGAACGTTAGCAAGTACGAGCCAATGCCCGATGAATTCGAGTGGTGACTCAAACCTGGATGAAACCCTAAACATGAAGGGTCGGTGCGATTGCACCGGCCCTTTTTATTTATTTTTCGAATAGATACGGTATTTAAATAGCAAAGACTTTTTCTGTAGTCTTTTCAAATGGAGCAAGAAGCTAGATTAAGTAGAGATAACTAATTTTGAATCCGACTGTTTTTCGAAGCCCCGAATGGAGTTTATTTTTGTGGTTTCTCTCCATAGGAGCACTGCCAATCATGCCATTATTTTGTCCAAATCATAGTCCAAACTCCCTCGATACCGGGGGGAATAAATAAAGGCTGAAGCCAGCTCTGGCATTGGGTTTGTATGACTCAAAATCTTCCTTAAACGAGTGCCCAGAATATTTTTTTGAAAAAATTGTAAGAAGAGAATCAGGACCTGCGACCCAATGGGTGAACACTCAATTATTCATCCGTTTCAATCCAGGACCCATGCAATCACCACAAAAAATTCTAGCGCTGTTATTCAGCATCACCCTTTCTCTATTTATCCTCCTTCGCATCTTCACCGAAAGAGGTAGCCAAGAAACATCAGCGGACCAAGAGGATCTACCCTCCCAACTTACGTTTGGGTCGGTTATGAACCCCGATGGCCGAAATCACACAAATGAAAGCACCAATGCAGTTGAAGATGCGACGCCGTGCATTGAGGGCCAGGACCGAGAGATCAATCTTTTGGTCCAGGCTCTCCGCACTGGGGATGACAAGGAAGTTCAGGACGCCGCAGTCGAACTCCGTGCTCAGTTGCGGCAAGATCCAGGACGACTCGCAGGTTTGTTTGAACGACTGCTCGATCCGTCCACATCTATTCAGGAATTCGCAAATCTAGCTTTGGTAGCTGGCAGTCTGGGTAACTCCCAAGCAACAAACCAAATACTAGATGCGCTTCAGCAATTACGGAACGACCGGGAAAGAGCCGAGTGGCTCATCTACGCTCTTGGCGTATACAAGGAAAGGTCAGGGTGGGATGATCGTTTTAGTTTCAACCCGAAGGGTCCCATGACACTCGTAACCGACCAAGGTTTACGGACTCCCCTATTTCATAAATTTTCAGACAGTAGAACAATCCAGGGCATCCTTCCATTTCTAGATGAGAACGATGCAAATCTTCGTTCTGCTGCGATTCTAACACTTCGTCATTCACTGGATAATTCAAATGTGAGAGAGGCTTTTACAGAGACTCTAAAGGAGGAAAACGATTACGGTAATCAGGCAAATCTTTCGGAGGCGATTGCGCGCATATCTGGAGAACTTCCGGAGGAGGAAAAACTTGAAGCGGCCTCCATGTTGCTGGAGCGTGCGCTACAGAGAGATGGATTTGCTGTAAGAATGAAGGTTGAGACTCCTCTAAAGGGTCTGCCTATGGGGGAAGCACAGCAAAATCTTCTAGCCAATATTGCCATAAGTCCAGATATCGCTGACAGCTCCACCCGCCGAT
>CAJWWL010000257.1 GCA_913048125.1 uncultured Opitutia bacterium
ATACCGCTGAGCGTGAGCCCTAAGCCTAATAGGATTGCGAAAAGCGTTCGCATGAACACACCTTTACCTTACCCGGATAGGCTTGTAGCGCAAGATCTGACCCGTGGGGAAGTCATTTTCATCACATCCGGCGGAACAACCCAAGACATCTGCACCGCCTGTTTGTGAGATATCGGCCTCCCAACCTGCGCCCGCACCCCAGCCGTTTCCACTGATACTCTCGTAATGAACCTCAATAACGTTCGAGGTTTCATACAAATAGAAACTCATCGAAACGCTATCGGAACCGCTGCCACTCCAAGAGGGAACAGCATCGAAATGAATAGCAAAGACTCGGTTCGGTGCAGTCCCGGTCGTCTCTTGGCGAATCGCACCCGAAGGCGTAAGGTCAAGATCATCCCACCAACCGGCAATGAAGGCACTCGGGGGACCACCAAGAGGTATTGGTCGGGTAGATGGGGTACCAAGATTGCTCGGCGCGAAACTGATAATTCCGTTGGTCGCCACGTAAATCAGCGTCTCGTTAGAGCCCATGTAATTAAACGTGAATGGAATCGTCAGACCCGAAATACTGTCATCCGGGTCAGAAAAAGTTATGACCGTACCGGTACTCGGTACCGGTAGAGCATTGGGCAAAATATCAACTTCAAACCAGTCTTCTGAGACATCAGTTCGTGCCAAACGAAATCCAACTTGGTTATAACCAGAGCTATTCAGCGGAGCACTGTTTCTGTAGGAAGACCGTACGGAAGATGGTGAAGAATTGTAAGCCCCAGCCCCTCAGGATCTGCATTGGGTGTACCTAAGACAACATGGTCTAGCAGATTGATGTCTAGGATATGGCTGGCCTTCTTTATATTACTGGTCACAGCATGATCTGCTGTGCTTGGTGAAGGATCTCCGCTGGGGTGGTTATGGGCAACAATCACAGCTGCCGCACCATGCCCAATCGCGGTACGAAAGGTTTCGCGTGGATGAACCAAACTAGCGGTTGCTGTCCCCTGTGTAACTTCCTCTGCCTTAAGCAAATTATTCTTCCGGTTGAGACTAAGTACCCAGAACTTTTCAACTTCTATCCCAATGGAACGCGGGCACAATAAATTATACACATCCTCTGCTGTCTCAATCCTAGCTACATTGCTGCCTTCTCCTTGAAGAATCCTTCTCGCTACTTCGAAGACAGTCAGTAATTGAAGAGCCTTCACCTTTCCCACACCATGTTGCGCAGTGAAATCCGTAACGTCCCAGCGTAAAAGGCCTGCGAGAGAGCCGGCCTCCTGTATGATGGAGGTTGCTAGCTCCAGTACGTCCATCTTTCTACTACCGCTGCGAAGGAGCATGGCCAGTAGCTCAGAATCGCTCAATGCTGACGCCCCGAACTCCTCCAATCTTTCTTGGGGTCGTTGTGAAGGTGCCAACTCTCGCAATGCACTGGAATTAGAAATCTTAAGCATATGCAAATTAATTCACATATATTCTTAAATATCAAACTGCTTCAACTGCATGGGTTTCATATTCCTCCCAATTGTCTGCAGTTTTTGATTGCAAGCATCAGTCAAAATCGCTGATTAAATAACCTCCAATTGTACCCTTACAGTTAAAACATCCCTTCATCCTACAACTTGATCTTCATGAAAAACCTTGCCGCGACCGTACTCTTTTCTGCGCTGGCTCTCTCCGCTAATGCGCAGGGCATTTTAAAAGACTACTACTTGCACACCTTCGCAGGAGGCACCAAAGCGAGTGATACATCGATCAAGAGCAAGGGAATCGATGTTGAGACGGGCAGTGGTTATTCCGTTGGTATTGCAGCAGGTCGGTCTGTAAACAAATGGCTCCGGCTTGAACTTGAATGGTCCTATCGGCATAGTGATGTTGATGATCTCCGTGACCCAAGCGGCATGCTATTTTTCAATTCTCCCTTAGGTGTCCCCGGTGGCATAAGTCCTTCAGTCCGTTCGAATACCAAAAATTTTGAGTCTGATATCTCCTATTCCACAATCATGGTCAATGCGTACTATGACCATGATATCAACGAAAAGGTCTCCGTGTATGGAGGTCTCGGTCTTGGGTTCTCTGTTGCTGAAGCCACATTTTACGGAGAAAACAACATTCAATCCCAACCTTACATGTCGGGAATTGTTAACCAACCTTGGTACGACCCCTATATCACCCTACCCAGCGACCAGCGTGGTGTTGCGTTTACTTGGCAACTACAACTCGGCCTTGCCTACAATATCAATCAGAACTTCAGTCTTTCCTTCGCCTATAAACTCTTTGCTCCTGGCGAGTTTGAAGATATCGATAACACCTACGTCAACAGCTTTGATGTAGGCGCCACTTACTTATTTTAGTATAGCTTTTTCAGCAAAGCCAGTCGCTGCTGGGCAATCTTGTCACCTTGGTTTGCCGCCTCGCTGAGCCAATGCTTGGCCTCCCCAAGGTTTTTGGGTACTCCCTTCCCGACCCAGTACATTAATCCAATCCTGCGTTGGGCTTCCGCATTTCCAGATCTTGCAAGCAGTAGGCAACGTTCAGCTTCCGGATCCAATCTGCTTGGAGCAATTTTGGGTTTTGCTGTGATGGGTTGGGATATGGTTGAGCCTAAGACAGTTCGCCCTTGCTTTTGGAGTATTTCATCCAATTTTTTAAGCCGCATGGCAGCTCCATCAAAACCCTTGTCAGCCGCTTGCTTCATAAGACTACGAGCTTTGCTCAAGTCCCGTTTCAAGCCATCCCCATCCATATAGGCGATTGCCAAATTGAACAAGCCAACGGGCAAGCCCTGCTTGGCTGCATTTTCAAAATGAAAAATTGCCTCTCCAGTGTTCTTTTCAATCGAGTTATATCCACCCACCTGATAAACTCCTAGGGCTGCCATGCTACGGGGATAGCCCTTCGCGATCGCGGCTCGGTAGCACTTCTCCATTTCTGCTGGTGATGGCGTGCTGCTGATATGATAGTAATCTCCCAGAAGGTCGGCGGCCAATGGATCCCCCTTGTCTTCAGCTAAGCGGTAGAGACCATTAAGATAAGCATCCTCGTAGTACTGCCTAGCTTCGATAACCTTTCTTCGATGAGCTTCTTTATTTCCACTCAGCTTTTGGCTTTCCCAGAGGCAGACGGCTCCCATATTGGCCAAGCCTAGTGGATGCATCTGCTTCGCGGAGAGTTGTGACCAATGACGAGCCTTGGTCTTGGAGAGTTCCGCCTCCTTATACCCAGTTCGATGGCAGATGCCGAGGTAGCCTTGATAGTATGCGTCACCACTTTGTGCCCTCCAGCGAATCTTGTCTAGGGAGTCCCGTAACGGCTCAGAGGGGGCAGTATTTGCTGCATTATTTGCCTGCAGGGAGGCAAACAACGCGGTCAAAGGAATTTGTAAAAAAAACAAAAGGGAGTGACGTGGATGATACATAGGGATTAGCATTCACACCTAGGATCCCTTGTCTTGATGTCCAGTCGCAATCCTCAAAATGCTAGTTTGCATTATTTTGCAGCCGTACAGAGATTACCAGATAATCACCTGTCTTTAACTGATTGCCACTGTTTTCAACATCAATTAAATCTTGCCGAACATAGAAAAAACCATATCTCCGTAAGCTTGAATCGATGAGATCGCTTAACGCCTTACAACTGACATGAGAACCATACGAGAATCCAGTTTCCTTTTCACACTGTTCATCACTTGTCTCAACTTTACAGCGACTGCTTACTTAAACGGCCAGTCAGGACTAAATGTTGACTGGTATCGCGGTGACAAAAGAACCCCAACTGACAACGCCACATACACCGGACAACCGATCTCTGTAATCAAAAGCTCCACCCTTGATGGAGTCGAGATTCAAGGTATAACCGAGGCTTACTACGAGGACAGTGCACTAACTACCCCAATTACTGGACTTCCGACAGATGCCGGTACATATTATGCCACGGTCACGTTTCCTGATGAAACAGGATTGAAGGACCTTACTGGCTTAGAATTTACCATCGAACAAGCTCAGATACTAGTAATAGCTCAGTCCAAATCAAGAGAGTATGGAGACTCTAACCCTAGTTTTGATTACGAAATCCAACTCCTAAGCAATGATGACCCTACAGTCGTAATTACTGGTAGCCCTGTTCTTACAACGACCGCTACCCAAGTCAGCAACGTTGGTTCCTACTCCATAGACGTAGACCTAACAGGGATGTCAGCGGACAACTACACATTTTCCGCGGTTTTTGGGACCTTGTC
The DNA here is from genome assembly GCA_913048125.1 of uncultured Opitutia bacterium. Classification (GTDB taxonomy): domain Bacteria; phylum Verrucomicrobiota; class Verrucomicrobiia; order Opitutales; family JABJCN01; genus JABJCN01. Next base: position 4,238 of record CAJWWL010000257.1, read on the forward strand.
CGTTACACCAGCATCGCTTGCCATTAATGCAAATAATGCTTCTCGGGGTTATGGGCAAGCCAATCCAGATTTTACCTACACTGCCACAGGATTAAAAAACGGAGAAGCGCAAGCTACAGCCTTGAGCGGTGAACCGACCTTCACGACTACTGCTAATTCCGTTTCTGTTCCAGGATCTTACCCAGTTTCCGTTTCACGAGGCACCCTGACTGCCAATAATGGAAATTACTCATTTTTAAGTTTCAACGAAGGCTCTCTTACAATTGGCAAGCAATCCCAGACCTACACCCCCCCCGGTGACCTTGCTCTAAATCTACAATATGGTGATTCTAACAGCGATTACCTTCCCTCTTCTACAGATCAAGGTCTTACCGTTAGTTACACATCTTCAGCTCCCAGCATTGCAGATGTCTCAGGTAATTCTATAACAGCCAAGGGCGTTGGTTTCGCTACAATCACTGCTTCGCAAGCTGGGGACAACATTTATCTACCTATTGCATCCTTCAACCAGATCACGATCTATGTCTCTGCCAAAGGTGTAGATCTCTCTGATTTCCCAAGATTTGGCCTAGTAGAGGTTAGTGACTCCAGTCTACCTGTTGACTTTGATATCGAATCAAAGCTCTTGCAGACCTATATCTACAAAACCCAAAACAATTCCCCCTCAGGCGCTACAGGGCCCTTCATCAGATACGAAGTTCTGTGGGCAGGTGATGGCACTAACACAGCGGTCATTCAAGACCCTAACTCCAATCCCGGTACGCTCTCAGTAAATGCTGTTGGCCCTGTTATTTTAAAGGTTTCTCTTGATGATCCAGAAGGCAACTACTCCGCCACATCTGCCATCCGCGTCCTGGAGATTATAGAGGTTCCT
>CAJWWL010000258.1 GCA_913048125.1 uncultured Opitutia bacterium
TCAGATGCTGCTCTTGGTAAAGGCTTGCCTCTGCAGGTACCTCAGCGTGGTTCCATGTTTGCGCTCTTTTTTTCTGACGAACCTGTAACGAATTTTGAGCGGGCAGTTGCTTCTAGCGCTGACCATTTCAAGGTGCTATTTAGGTATGCCCTGGACAATGGTGTTTACCTGGCTCCTTCTGCATTTGAGACCTGTTTCATTAGCACTGCCCATGATGAGAAGGCAATAACTCGTACTATCGAGGTTTTAACCGAAGGTATCCGTAAGATCTAAAACAATCCCCGGACTGTGATTTCAAGGTCACTGCGGTCGACGAGATTTTCTTCGCCCGTTGAGAGATTACGGATTTTTACTTTTCCCTCTGAAAGTTCGTCGCCTCCATAAATCAGCGCTATTTTTGCGCCGGATTTACCTGCGCTTTTAAATTGTTTTCCAAAGCCTTGGTTTTTCAGTGGGTATGCCACACTGAACCCTGCTCGACGAAGAATAGTTATGTCTTTGATTGCTTCAAGCCGTTCTGTTTCGCCACCAAGTATTGTAATTATTTCAGGATTCTCAGTTCCTTGAGGCAGAAGGTTACGTCGATCTAGGCAATCTGTTAAAGTGACATCTCCGATTGCAAAACCAGCAGCAGGGAGTTCTGGTCCTCCGAGTTTAGCAACAAGATCATTATATCTTCCGCCTCCTGCGAGTGCTCGGAATTGACCTTCGTTTTCGAAGGCTTCAAAGACAAACCCAGTGTAGTAGGCGAGGCCCCGAACAATTCCGAGATCTACTTGGACGAAGGATTTTGCACCAAGTCCACCAAGGTAGCCTATTAGGGTTGTCCAATCCTCCAAGCGTGCATCAAGTTTTTCTTTGGACGCGGTATTGAGGTCTTCAGAATCTAGAAATTTCCGTAGTTCTTCCAGGTCTTGGATGGTCTTAAGCTTTTCAATCTTTAAAGCAGTTTCTTTCGCTTTAGCACCAAGTATTTCCTGATAAAGCGCATTAGTCTTTTCTGCTGAGATTTTTTCGCTCTTGTCCAGAATGCTTAGTATTTCAAAAGATTTGGCTTCTTCAAAACCTAAGCCTTCAAGAAAAAGAAACCAAAGGGTTCGGTCGCTTAGGCGAATCCTAAAGTCTTTTTCGGTGAGACCGAGTACACGTAAGATTTCTACAAGCAGCGAAATTAGTTCCGCATCTGCCGCAGTGCCCGACTCACCTAGGATATCTCCATTGAATTGATAGAAGGCTCGGAGACGACCCTTCTGAGGGCGCTCGTAACGATAGTGTTCGCCTATATTGAACCACTTTACAGGCATGGGTAAGCTACTTGCTTTTGCTCCGACAAGTCTTGCTAGGGAGGGAGTTAGTTCAGGGCGAAGAGCTACCTCCCGGTCACCACGATCGGTGAAATTGAAGAGTTGGCTAACAATTTCTTCTCCGGACTTTTCGATATACAACTCCAAGGGTTCTAGTACTGGGGCATCGTATTCCTTGAAGCCAAAGCGCAGAGCAACGCGGCGAAATGCATCGAACAGATAGTTTCTGCGGGCACATTCCTCTGGATAGAATTCTCGGAAACCTGGTAGGCTATTAAACATTATGGCTCGAAGGGAATTCCTTGAATCGTTCATGTAAATTGAAAAATTTGGCGGAGTTAAACGTTAAGTCTTTTAAGAGTTGCGAGATTTCTAGGTCTTAACTCAAATACCTTCCCATCAAATCATGAGTGACAAGGATCCTAAAAACCCCTTTGAGGAACTGCAGAAGCAATTGCAGGATTTTTTAAAAAACCCCAATGTGTCTGTCGGTGTAGCGCCATTTTTCAAACCAGCTTCGCCCGAAGATGATGATGCTGGAGAGCCCGATAATATCGATGAACCGCCGCCTTCCCCTGAGGTGCCAGAAGACCCCTTAAAGGGAATTCGTGAGTTTCGACTCAAGCCCAAAGACATCCGTGATTACCTCAACCGCTTTGTCGTTAAGCAATATGAGGCGAAAAAGGTGCTCTCAGTTGCGATTTGCGACCACTTCAACCATGTGCGCCGATGCCTAGAGGATCCCGAGCTCAATGATCGTGAGTACAGTAAACAGAATATTTTGCTTCTGGGACCTACTGGCGTGGGCAAGACCTTCTTGATGCGAACAATAGCTAAGATGATTGGAGTGCCATTCGTTAAGGCTGATGCAACTAAGTTCTCTGAGACTGGCTACGTTGGTTCCGATGCCGATGACCTAGTGCGTGATCTCGTCAAGGTGGCCGGCGGTGATACTGATCTAGCGAAATACGGTATCATCTATATCGACGAAATTGATAAGATTGCTAGTGAAGCTGGTCGGGGGGGGCGAGATGTCTCCGGGCGTGGTGTCCAAATCAACCTGCTCAAGTTGATGGAAGAGACAGAAGTGAATCTCTTTAGTCCTACCGACATGATGTCGCAGATGCAGGCCATTATGGACATGCAGCGTGGGGGCAAACCTCGCAAGAAGACTCTCAACACAAGACACATCCTTTTTATCGTTAGTGGAGCTTTCGATAAACTCTCCGAGGACATTCGACAGCGACTTACTCAGGCTTCAATTGGTTTTGGTGCCGATGCTGTGGATAAGGAATCCGATGCTTCACGCTTTCTTCATCATGCTGAAACGCGCGACTTTATAAAATACGGGTTTGAGCCTGAATTTGTTGGCCGTCTGCCTGTTCGTGTCGCTTGTGACGCATTGGATAGAGACGATCTTGCGGCGATTCTTCGTACTTCTGAGGGTAATATTCTTCAGCAGTACCGTGATGACTTCAAGGGCTATGGCATTAAGTTCAAAATGAACGAGGAGGCAATACTTGAGGTGGCTGGGTTGGCTCAAAAGGAAAAAACTGGAGCACGCGGACTAATGACTGTGCTCGAACGACTTTTTCGTGATTTCAAATTCGAACTTCCATCTACTGGCATTAAGGAGTTTAACGTTGATGAAGATACTGTCGCCAACCCACTAGAAACCTTACAGCAGGCGATTCAAGAAAGTGCTCCGATGCTCCGAGATGTCTACAAGGAGGAACTGCATCAATTCGCCAAGGACTTTGAATCTGCTCATGGTTTCAAGTTGCGATTTGAAAAGCGTGCAATTGACCGCGTTGTCGAGTTAGTGGCTGAGGAAGACAAAACCGTGCGTACAATCTGCGCCGAACGATTCAAGGATTTTGAGCACGGGCTGACTATTATCAGTCGTAACTCAGATAAAAATTCATTCGTAATCACGAAGTCTGTGGTTGAGAACCCCGACAAAGAGCTCTCTAAGTGGGTCGTACGCAGCTTTCGTGACAAAGAAGTGGACGAAGAGTAAGTGCCCGAAGCATCGCAGGTAAACCGAATGTTTGCCGGCATAGCCGGTCGTTACGACATTGCTAACCGAGTCCTAAGTTTAGGGATCGATCGGGGCTGGCGTAGAAGATTGATCCAGAAGGTTTCTGATCTTAATCCAAGAAATGTTGTAGACTTGGCAACCGGTAGTGGTGACGTGGCTCTGGAAATGAGACAGGCATTAGCCCCTTCTACTGAAATTCGTGGAATGGATTTTTGTGAACCTATGTTAGTAAAAGCCCGGGACAAAGCATCCGAGTTGGGTTTTCAGGATTCTGTAAGCTTTGAAATGGGAGACTGCTTATCCCTGCCTTTGGACGATGACTCAGTCGATGTACTCACTATTTCCTTTGGCCTTAGAAACCTTGAAGATCGTCAGCGTGGTCTCTCTGAAATACTACGAGTCCTTAATCCAGAAAAGGGTACCTTGCTTGTCCTTGAGTTCACCCAACCTGATGCTTGGTTCCGTCCGATCTATTACCTCTACCTGAAGCTTCTTTTGCCAATTCTCTCAGGCGTTCTTACCGGTCGGCCAAGAGCTTATCGATACTTAGGATGCTCCATTGCAGCCTTCCCTGATAAGCAAAACCTTGCAGAGGAAATGCTAAATGCTGGATTCAAGCGGGTAGGTTATCGCGGAATGACGGCTTCTGTGGTGGCTATCCACGAGGCAAGTCTCTCACTTGATTGATACCTTTCTCGAAGCCTAGTTAAAGCATTCGGCTACCTAGCGGGCGTTTAGCGATATTGATAGTGCCCGGGTTGGGTACGCCCTTCCTGCAGGCGGCGATAAGACCATCCCATGAGTAGGTAGTTTCGAGATTGGTCTCAGCTAGTATTAGGAAATCAAACTCTTTCAAGAACTCTAAGCACTGCTTGTGGATTGAATTGATGTCGTCAGATTCAGATTTGCGCGCACGATGAGTGGAAATGAAGGCGTAGTCTATGGCATTGCGCTGAAAAGATTTTCGAGCGCCTTCAAGCATGCGGTACTCGAAGCCTTGTATGTCGGCGTGAAGCATGTGAAGTCGGTCAATATTTTTGAGTTCTAAGAAGTCATCCACACAGATGATGGGAGTGCCATCCGGTGTCTTGCCAGACTCTCGGTCAATGAGAGCTTGGTGGAAGTCACCTTTCATGTTGTTCAAGGCTAGATTGTTCTTACCAAACTCAAGGTGTTCAGTCTCGGGTTCGATGAGGTAGTTGATGGCCCCAGCAACCTCCTTCTGGAACCACATGCTGTAAAAACCCCAGTAGGCACCGAGTTCTAGCATTGTGGCACCTTCTGGCATGTGAGGCAGGACTTCTTGAAAGACGCGTTCTTCTTCGGGTTCGTGAACGCCTTGGTTCTTCTGGAGTTGGAGTGAGACGTTATTGCCGTGATAGGACCCAGGGACTATACGTAGACCATTGTGCATGACTTGCTGTTCGCCATGCACAGTCCCTGCATCTTCTACTCGGCGAATGTGATTGTTGTCAGGGCACGCGAGCGTATTTGCTATTCGAAACTCCCAGTGCTTTGCCTCTTCTGCTTTTTCAAGTTGGGCTATACGTTTTTTGCGCAACGGTCCTTCTGCAATGCGGAATGGTATACCAAGGAGCGGGACTCGCTTTATAATTTGGTAGAACTGGTTGAAGGCACTCATGGTCTTCGGTTCTCAGAGATGTCGGTTCTGTGCATTGGGATTTCTACTGAGCCCATGCCCCAGTTCTGTGAGAATACCCTGTGGTTACCACTTCTGGGGGATTTCTC
>CAJWWL010000259.1 GCA_913048125.1 uncultured Opitutia bacterium
AACCTTTGGTAATACGTACGATTTCTTGGTCTACGATCCGTCCTGCTCCAATATTTTGGTGTCCGACCTCACTGTTGCCCATTACTCCTTCTGGAAGTCCGACTTCTGGTCCATGAGCGACAAGTTCAGTACGTGGACACTCGGTTGTCAGACTATCTGACACGGGTGTTTTAGCAAGTTTGACAGCGTTGTAGCTATCATGCTCTGCGTTGTGATTAGCACCCCAACCATCACGGATGATGAGTAGGGTGGGTTGGCTTGGTTTTGTCACTTCTTCGGACATGTGTTTTGTTAAAATCAGCTCATGCGCGAAAGAGATCCATCTGGCTGTCTTTCGCGCCGGGTAGACCTACAGTCTTCCACGCTTTTTCGGTAAGGATTCGGCCTTGAGGTGTTCTCTGTAGGTATCCTTCCTGTATCAGGAATGGCTCATAAACTTCTTCGAGAGTATGCTCTTCCTCTCCAACGGCTACCGCAATTGTTCCTAGTCCTACTGGACCGCCTTTGTAGTTCTCCGCCATGAGGCGCAGTATCTTTTTGTCCATCTCATCAAGGCCATGGGAGTCTATCTCAAGTAGTTCTAGCGCATTGGCTGCCGTCTGCTTGTTAATACTGCCGTCACCCCTTTGTTGAGCAAAGTCTCGTGCAAAATGAACAAGGTTATTTGAGATCCGAGGAGTTCCTCTTGCGCGGCCAGCTATTTCCTTTGCGCCATCCTCGTTGATTTCGACCTCCAAAAGACCGCAAGTACGCTGAATGATACCAACCATGTCCTCTCGGGAGTAGTAATCTAGCCGTGCATGTAGGGTAAATCTAGTTCTCAATGGTGCGGTCAGTAGACCCACACGAGTGGTTGCTCCAACCAAAGTAAAACGTGGAATATCAAGCCTTACACTTCGCGCGTTGGGCCCTTGGTCGATCATGATGTCGATTTTATAGTCCTCCATTGCCGAATACAAATACTCCTCAACGGTCTTAGGCATGCGGTGTATTTCATCCACAAAAAGGATGTCAGCGGCTTCTAAATTAGTCAGAAGACCAGCGAGATCGCCTGGTTTTTCAATTACAGGGCCCGACGTGACATGAACGTTTGTACCCATCTCTCTGCCTAGTATATTGGCAAGAGTGGTTTTGCCGAGCCCCGGAGGTCCGCTTAGCAGTATGTGGCTCAATGCTTCGCCACGGTCGCGAGATGCCCCGACCATAACTTGTAGTTTTTCGACAGTTTTGGGTTGTCCGCGAAAGTCTTCGAAACTGGGGGGGCGAAGTTCGGTATCTTGCTTAGCTTCTCCTGTCTCTAGAACCTCATTGAGGTACGGCACGCCTGTGGTATCAGTTTCCAAGATTTCTTATTCCAGAATTATCTAACTCTTTATGAGCTAAATGATCAATAGATCAACTCTCTACCTGAAGGAAATTTGGTAACTCTGAGCCAGGTAGACGCTCAACATTGGCGCCTAGACCACGAAGTTTAGCATCAAAATTCTCATAGCCTCGATCAAGATGGTAGATTCTTTGAACCCAAGTTTCATCACGCGCAGCGATTCCAGCAAGGATCAAGGCAGCGCTAGCTCTCAAGTCCGAAGCCATAACTGGTGCGCCTGAGAGATGGTCAACACCCTTAACAATTGCACTGGCACCTTCCATTGAAATGTCAGCTCCCATTCGCTGGAGTTCTGGTACATGCATAAAGCGATGAGGGTAAACTCGCTCTGTAAGAATGCTAAGACCTGGCGTTAAAGCCATCAATCCGCACATTTGGGCCTGTAGGTCAGTTGGAAAGCCAGGGAAGGGGAGCGTTATGATATCGACAGGTCGCAGCTGTTCAGAATTACGCCTGACGTGGATTACATCACTTGATTCAATAATTGCATGAACACCAGCATCATCTAGTTTGTCTAGGAGGGCATTGAGGTGCCGATCACGGGCACCTTGGATGCGAACATTTCCGCCCAGCATTGCAGTGCCAATTATATATGTACCTGCCTCAATACGGTCAGGTAGAACGGAGTGAGTGCACCCCCCAAGCTTATCGACCCCTCGTATGTGGAGTTCATGGGAGCCAATGCCGTCGATCTGAGCGCCCATTTTAACCAGCATTTGACAAAGGTCTACAATCTCTGGTTCGCAGGCAGCGCTGTCTATAATTGTTTCACCATCAGCTAATACGGCTGCCATCAGCATATTGGCGGTTCCAGTAACAGTGCTGCCATGTCGTCCGCCAAGAAAAAGCCTTGTTCCTTGGAGGTGTTTTCCATCCACTCTTAGGTAACCGCCCTCAATATCGATTGCGCACCCCATTTTTCGCAATCCCCTTAGGTGTAGATCGATAGGACGTGGACCAATCACACAACCACCAGGAAGAGAGATTTCCGCTTGCTTACATCTACCCACCAGTGGCCCCATGAGACAGATGGAAGCCCGCATCTTGCGCACTAATTCATAGGGCGCAACGGGGTTTAATTTGTTCGCCTGAACATTCCAACTGCCTGCCTCATCCTGATCTACGCTGGCCCCCATAGATTCAAGAATTTCCACCATGAAGCGGAGATCACTCAGATCGGGAACATTGTCGATTCTACAAGGCTGGTCTGTTAGGAGAGTCGCGGCAAAAATAGGAAGAGCCGCGTTCTTGGCACCACTTACTTCGACAACCCCTTCGAGGGGACCTCCGCCATGGATCCGAAAAACTTCCACTCGCTTACATTGTGGACACTAAGAAGGTCAGCTCGATCAATCAATAAGGCTCTGATTTTATCAGGAAGAACTAGCCTCGCTCTTTGGGCCGTTTTCACCACCGCCACTGCGCCGCCTGCGTCGTCTACGTCGGTTGCGGTTAGAGTTACTGCTTTGCTGATCGCCACTCGATTGATCGCTTGAATCTCCACGAGGCTGGCGGCTTCGTCTTTGCCCATCCCCGCTTTTGCCTTCTCCACTGCTGCCACGGTTACCGCTTCGCCGGCGTCGTCGCCGTTGACCGGAACCAGAACGACTTTCCCCTCTGGAGGAAGACCGTTTTTCCTCTTTATTTTCTGACTGGGCAGGGCTTCCGCCAAACATCTTTTTGACAAAACCTACAATCTTATCGGAAAAGGTTTCTGGCTCTTCTTGCGAAACCTTCACTGGTTCGCTTTCTGTGACTGACTTCTGGTTTGTTGGCTTATCAGTTGAGCCTTTGTTTTCTTGCCGGTCACTACGTCGCCGATTTCTACGTCTACCTTCTGAGCGATCACTTTGGGATCTTTCCTTGCGTTCTCCCTGAGGTCTTTCCGTGCGTTCTCCATCTGAGGAACGTCGCCGACGTTCTCCTCTACCTTCGCCATCTCTGGAGCGTCGCCGAGGACGTTCGCTGCGGGATCCACTATTACGTTCTTCTCTGCGATTATCTTCGCGAGGCGCACGGTTCGAAGGGCCTCCTTTTTTCATCAAATCGTCAGTAAGATCAGATACATTAGAGAGATCAACCTCACCGGCAGGAACATCATTGGCAATTCCACCTGAAGATTCTTGATCTGCAGGCTTTCCCCATCGTGACTTGGTTGGCGTTTTCTTTGTCTCACCGGGGGTGATCACCACTCCTGCGAGTTCACCCAGTTCTGCAGCAGAGGAGCGAGAAGGTTCGTAGGTGTAGGGCGCATTCTTGGCCGCATCTTCGTTTTCTTCAAATTCAGGCATTACAATTCAAATGGTTTGAGGTGCTATTTCGGGGTAGATCCTTAGGGGACCCATATCTGTGAGGCTAGTCTTGATCGACTCTGAACCCCACTTACTAGACTCCAACCGAGTGCTGGAGTTCAAAAATTAAGCAGACTTAAAAATTCCATACTTGTAGGTTGTTCATAAGATACAACGCTTTTTTTTGGTTATCCCCCTAAAAATCGAAATTATCTTGCCAGCAGCATTCTGAAAACATTTCCATCAGCTTCATGGACAAGCTTGAAGAAATTTTTCAAATGCAGGAAGCCCTCAATCAACGCATAGGGGTTCAGATGAACGAGTTCTCCGATGAGGACAAGGCCAAGTGGATACTCAACTACACCCGTGCGATGCAGCAGGAATTAGCAGAATTGGTAGATTCTGTTCCATGGAAATGGTGGGCAAAGTACCAAGAATTCGACGAACAGAATGCACGAGTTGAGGTAGTGGATCTTTTCCACTTTTTAATTTCACTCGCTCAAACTTTGGGCATGACAGCTGATGATGTTCATCAAGCCTACATCAAAAAGAACAAAGTTAATCATGAGCGTCAGGATTCTGGCTACTCTGAAAAGGACGAGTCCGACTCTCGGCACATATAGAACCTACTACTCTTGTTTAATAGCAAAGCTTTTCAGGCAAAAAAAGGCCGCAGCGTTGAGCTGCGGCCTTTTTGTTAAAAACTTTAGCTAAGCTGAGCTTAGAAAGTGAATACGGTCTCAATGGAGAAAGAGTCGTTGTCTGTTCCATCAACCTCACCTGTGCTGTACTCAACGAAAGCACTCAGGTTGTCAGTGAAGTTGTAGATTGGAGCAATCGAGAACTTTTCTACATGTATGCCGCACATCCGCGCAACAATAAAGTGCCCAAACTCATGAATGATTATTACGACCAAGATCGCTAGAATTGCGCCGACAATTGATGTTAACAATGCTGTTCCTCACAAAAAAACAACCACTTGCCAAGCTTAATCAGCTTTTAAGCTTAGTGCAAACATTAGTTATCAAACACAAAATATGCTATCTTCGCTTCAAAGTGCATATGCGAGGAAAAAACATTGGCCAGAAGACGTAAAAAAGAACATAAAATCATAAACCTGGATATTGAACGCCTTAATCACGATGGACGAGGAGTTGGATATGATGACGGCAAAGTGCAATTTATTTTTGGCGCACTGCCTGACGAAAAAGCTGAGTCAAAAATCACCGAGCAATACAGCCGCTACAACACAGGCCATGCACTCGAAATTACCAAACCAAACCCAATGCGCACAACCCCTCGCTGCCCACATTTTGGCAGCTGCGGTGGTTGCTGGTTACAACACGCAACACAACAGTTACAACACAATCACAAATGCCAAGTACTCAAGGAATTGTTTGCCGCCCGACAAATTGAGAT
>CAJWWL010000260.1 GCA_913048125.1 uncultured Opitutia bacterium
GCCAGGGTTGTTCGGGTCATCCGTGTGTCCAGGATCGTTCGGGTCGACTGGATCATTGGCACTTAAAAAACCTGAAAGCATCAATTGGAGCGATAAGGTTAGGCAAATGAAGCGTAATAGCATACTGATTTTTTTCATAAATGGACTGTGGAATGGATGCGAAAAAAGCTGAAACTCGTTTGGTAAATTTGGCTAGAAGGAAATGGTTTGTCTAGCGTTTAATCAGCCTAATCGTTGGAACTGATGGGGAACTCAAGGTGTCAATCTACAACTAGAAGGTCAAAGTCCTTGGGAGATGTTGCATCCCCCACAAATACATTGGACCGACTGTGTATGTTAATTGCTTGTTGAAATGCAGTTTTGCGCATGATTCTTTTGGATGGAAGCTGTCCTTGGAATCCAGTAATCAGTTGTGAGGTACGCGTGAAAAGACTAAGGTCGATTGTTAATGATTGTCCAAGTTGCGGCACATTTGGAGGGAGGAAATAAACACGGGCAGGCTCAAGAGTAGAAGCACGGCCAGCAATTTCCAAGGTCGGTTGATGAGACAGGCATATAATCTTGAAGCCTCGGTTGGCTGTTACTTGGAATGCAAGAGTCCCTTCTCCACTAAGCCACACTTCGGTGGCGGGACCTAGTATACGAAGGGGGTCTACACTAGCGGGGTTATATAGAACACAGGCACCGGCTAACAACCGAAATTGCCTATCGTGCAGCAGGGTAAATTGAGTCCCTCCACCAAGCCGAAAAACCTCCCCATTAGAGCCTGCTAGCTCCATCAAGGAACCCGAAGGTAGTGAAGCGGTCTGCCCACGAAGTAATGGGAGGCCCAAATTGGATTTTGTCTTGTTTATAGCATTAGTGCTGGAGGAATGTTCCCACCACTCTCTAAGCGTAAGATAGTAGTCTTTAGCATAAGAATTGGACGCAAAGAGAAAGATGGAACATGCAGTAAACCGGAGTACAAGGATGCGTAGAATAAGTGGTTTGTATTGGCAGGAAATGGACATTGCTGGAGAGTCAAAAGCTATAAAATGATTCGAACCGGAGGCCACCGTCCCAATTCTTGTAGGTATTACGATCAAGACTGGAAAGGCGGTTGGTGTGATCCACGAAGATTGAAGCAGATAAAAGTTTTAAGGGGGTCCAATAAAGACTTGAGCGAATGCCAAGGAGGGTGTCGTTACGATCCCGATTCGAACCCTTGGAGTATTTCGAGAATTTCACTCCCCCATGAGAACGCAGGCTGAAGGTATCGAAGAGTTGCCACTTATGATCGAGGCCAAAATCTGTGCTCCAATGATTCAATCGGTCTTGAGTGAGATCAGTCATCGGAACACCTTGTATCTCAGAAAACTTCCATTCATTACGGAGGTGCATACTTAGCTGATGACCTCCACTAAAGAGGAAAAGACGACCTAGAGACAAACTGGGAGACCAGCCTTGATAGTCGGTGACGCCATCATCCACGTTGATAAGACGCATGTTACGAAACCCGACAGAGATCGACCAGTTCCCGGGATACAAATAAGTGTTATCTATAAACAATGTCTGGTTGTCATGGTTAAAGACTTTTAGGAGGTCACGGAGATAGCTAGTCCTGCCGTAGACTAGTCCAACCGAGTGTTGCATGACACCCATGCCGAGCCCATAGTTTCCTGCCTCACCGATTGCGTAAGCGGTGTTGTGCATTACGGGTGCCTTGGTAGCCTTACCAACTGGGCCATCAATGTAAAAGGGGTTGGAGCGGACTAGAACTTCAAAGCGATATCCAACCGCACCTCCAAAGTGCTTTTCTTTGACCTCAACTACCTGCTGTAGACCAAGGTCATTAAGAGATGCCGCAGACCAAGCATTTAGATTGAGAGCAAAGTAGGCGATAAGACCTAACCACTGTTTAAATGGATGGGCTAATGTCATTGATCGAATGACTCGATGGATATGAGTTCGCCATGCAAGTCGAAGCTCTTTCGATCGTTCATAACATTGGCTGCACCCCCGTAACTAACTCCGCTGATAAAATTGACACGACCCATCTCACGTGAGCCAAAGTTGGGGTAACGTCCATCTAATCCACCTAGCTCGCTTACCAGACGAACCTCCGCACCAGAAGGGAAGTCCACGTTCTGAAGGTTAAGTGTTGTAGCCTCCATGTATACCTGACCTAAGCCATCAGAGAAAGTCAGCCCGTCGACTTTCATATCGTTTTGAGCGTATAAAAGTATGCGGTTACCTGACCCGGCCTTCATAGTCGAATCTACAACTTCCAAATCATCAAGAGTGCCTAAGCCAAGATGGTCTCGTGTTTCCAAAGAGACCTTTACGATGCGAATGCTCTTTCCCGCACCGAGTCCAAAATTGGAGCCATCATATTTGACCGTTGATCCTTCGGCAATCTCCAGTTCTGAGGCAGCACCAACTGCGAGCGCGTGATCCAAAGCTTCGTAACCATTGTTTGTGAAGGTTACGTCGCCCTCAATCTTCAAGTCCTCTCCAGCTGCGAATGTGAAAACCTTGGTTGCATCTGGAGCTTCAGCATCACGACCGACCCATTTGGATATATCCACAGTAGAACCGCCTCGCACGGTGACATTTTTGCCAGCATATGCAGTAAAGTCGTCAGTTGTGAGGCCAAAAAGGTCTCCTGTATCTTGGAACTGCCTCGAGTTGAGGACGTTGCTGTTAGTGCTGTCTGAAAGGGAGCGGGTTAGTTCTCCTACGAAGCCATTTGCGGATGACAGCCCCCCTCCGTCGATGACATTAACAATATTCTCGGCAAGGAGGTCGTTGCTGGAATGGGCGGCGACTAATCGAACAACCTCTGAACTGAAGCGATTAGTAACTAGACGCTGTCGTGTAAAGATTCGGTCTGAATCCAAAGGATCATTAGTAACGAAGGCATCCGTAAGAAGAAGATTTGCCAAGTAAGCTCCCTCCGAGAGGAGATCAACGGAGATAGGGGCACCAGACTCCTCCACAAGCCCAAGAATGTAGAGCGCTTGACTACGAGACAACTTTGCAGCGACTTCGATATCATAACCGATCCTCAGTATTTCCATGCGGGGATCTGACTCACCGGTAATAGAATCAATGGGACTCGATGCAGCTCCCTCGGTAGATTCAATTGAGGGTTTAGCGAATGAGAACGTAGCAAGAGAAAACCCGATAAGCAACCAAAGGGCTGGAGATAATAAATCGGTGGGGATTGCTCGACTCATCTGGGCTAACACATTCTTGAGATCTAAACATCTCGCAAGAAAAATAAAGCTGACCACAGTCAATTAAAAGGGAAAAGTATTGAATACTGACGCGCAAGTCCTTCACATGAAAGATTTCCCCAACCCGTCCTCTAGATCGACTCCCTATGACAAAGCTTTACAAAACGGCAGATGGCCCTGTTGCCGAGACAGTGGATGGGTTTCATTTACTCGGTGGACTAGACTGGGACTCGCTAGTCAATAGGGACAAGCTAAAAACTCACATTTATGAACTCACAATTTCATGCAAACCATCAGCCGAGGCCGAAGTTGCTGCCAGCATGCCACTTGCACCTATCGGCCAGCAAGAAGTTTGGGCAGCTGGCGTAACCTATTTCTCCAGCCGACTTGCACGAATGGAGGAGTCCAGAGATGCGGGTGGTGGTGACTTCTACAGCCGTGTGTATGAGGCAGATCGACCAGAGCTTTTTTTTAAAAGTACCCCTGCTCGAGTCAAAGGACCTGATGAAGCTGTTCGAATTCGAGAAGATTCCGATTGGGATGTACCAGAACCCGAAATAACCCTTCTCATAAGTCCCAGCGGAAACATTCAAGGATACACCATCGGTAATGATATGAGCAGCCGCAGCATAGAGGGTGAAAACCCACTCTATTTACCTCAGGCCAAATCCTACGACGGAGCAACCGCATTGGGACCATGCTTACTCCTAGCTGAAGAACCACTCCCCGCTGATACAGGAATCAATCTCGAAATCTGCCGCGATGGGAATTCTGCCTTCAGAGGAGAGACATCTCTAAACAAGATGAAACGTAAGTTCGAAGAACTGGTTGGCTATCTCTTCAGGGAAACCTCCTTTCCGCACGGTGCATTTTTAATGACAGGCACAGGCGTTGTGCCCAGTACAGACTTCACGCTACAATCCGGCGATGAGATACGAATAACAATCGAAGGCATAGGTACACTGACCAATCCAGTCGAGTAGAACAACCAAATTCCAGCCTAACAATTCTACACAACAAAATACTCCCATGACAAATACCCTAACAGGCAAATCTCTCATTGGTGGAGCAACCGGATCTGGTTCAGACTCTCCCATATTCGGTGTAAATCCAGCCACTGGGGAAAACCTACAGCCCCCCTACCCCAGCGCCACATCAGAAGAGGTCGACAATGCGTGTAAATTGGCAGCCGAAGCATTCGGAGTGACCTCCCGCTTATCAGGCAAAGATAAGGCCACATTTCTTAGAAAAGTAGCAGAAAACATTGAGGCTGTTGCGGAAGACCTCGTTGATCGAGCAACTGCAGAAACCGGACTACCAGAACCTCGTATTCGCATGGAAACGGGTCGCACCTGTGGACAATTACGTCTATTCGCAAGTCTTGTCGAAGAGGGTTCCTGGGTCGATGCCCGCATTGATCAAGCTAATCCCGAACGCCAACCTCTACCCAAGCCTGACACTCGATCCATGCTACGTCCGGTTGGCCCGGTAGTAGTCTTCTGCGCGAGCAACTTCCCACTCGCATTTTCCGTGGCTGGAGGTGACACCGCCTCAGCTTTTGCCGCAGGATGCCCCGTCCTTGTAAAGGCACATCATGCGCACCCTGGTACTGCAGAACTGGTGGGTCATGCGATTCGGGAAGCTGTTGATGCCTGTCACCTACCCGAAGGCACGTTCTCTCTTCTTTATGGCTCAGGTCGAACTGTTGGAGCCCAACTTGTGAAGCACCCTGAAGTCAAAGCCGTCGGCTTCACGGGCTCACGTACAGGTGGGCGCTCATTATTTGATCTAGCTGCAGCCCGCCCCGAACCCATCCCCGTTTATGCAGAGATGAGCAGTATCAATCCTGTCTTTATTCTACCAGGAGTGCTCGG
>CAJWWL010000261.1 GCA_913048125.1 uncultured Opitutia bacterium
TACATTACACCCACTGCTGCTTCTTTAAGTTTCTCTGCCTCAGGAACATGTCCCATTTTATAATAAAGATCCCCAAGCTTGTTATAGGCGCGAGCCATTTCAGGATGCTTTCTGCCAAAACTTGGAGACTTCTGTACCTGACGAGCCCAATTTTGGTAGTTTTCCATCGCTTTCTGAGTTTGGCCAACAGCAAGATAACTGTCACCGACCTTTTCATAACTCTCCAGCATATCAGGATGGGTTGATCCATAAAGCTTTATGCCACTAAGTTGGAATTCAGAGTAGAAGCGTATAGCAGAGTTAAATTCGCCAACTTCCATGTAAGCATCAGCGAAATTTTTCAATGTCTGTAAAACGACAGGATGATCTCGACGGAAGATCTGCTTGCGACTGTTTAAAGCTTTGCCGAAGTATTCGATAGTTCCTACACGATCTCCCTTCTCCTTGTAAACACGCGCCATCTTTTCATACGTGTCAGCAACTTCTTCGTTAGCTTCGCCATGAAGACGTAGTAAAACAACTAGGGACTTCTTGTAAAAGGCCAGTGAGTCATCAAGAGACTTCCCCTGTATACGTGCTGAAACTTCACCAGTATCTCCTAAGGGAGAAAGTTCACCAGGATCACCACGCCGATTACTGCTCTTATCCGAGCAACCTACAAAAAGCAGGGTGATACACACCGTAAAAAATATACGGCCACAATGAAGATTTCTCAAACTACGTAGAAGCAGCATTGGTTATGGGTGAAGGTTCAGCAAAAAGAAGTGGAATTTTCCAAGTTGCCAAGACAGGGCATCCAAAGAATAAAACTTTTTCAGAATGTAATAAACTATCTACAATGAGTATCCCATTGGCAAAACAAATCGCTCTGGTTGTAATCGATATGCAGCCCTCCTTTCTAACGAATATACAGGCAGCAGCGCGTATAGCCAACCGCTGTAGGTTCGCGATCTCAGTATCCAAACTATTTGGGATAAAAGTGCTCTTTACAGAGCAAGTACCCGAAAAGTTAGGTCATACCCTACCCGAGCTTATAGATGCTGATACTGACGCCATAATTCTTTCTAAAACCAGTGTCTCCGCTTTTGGAGCAAAAGATTTCAAGGAAACTATGCGACGCTCAGAAATACGCCACTTACTGATCACTGGAATTGAAACCCCGATATGTATTTATAACACAGCTCTTCAAGCACAAGCCCATGGTATGGAGGTAACGCTGTTAGAGGATTGTATTGGAGCGAGGCGTACTGAAGATGCAAATTCAGTACTAAATTTTCTCAGACAAAAATCCGATTGCCATATCCTTCCTTCAGAAACCATTTTTTATAGCCTGCTCCAAGATGCAGAGAATTCTCTATTCAGAGAATACACAAATCTAGTCAAAGGAACTGACATAATCTAGTCTGCAAATCCGCCCATGGACCCTGAAGAAAAGAACCCGCACAATACGCAGGCAAGGTCCTACACCTTTGAAGCACTAGATGAGCAATTCCGAGATCGTCCGGAAGAGATTGATTCTCCCAGTCTAAAGGAGACTCCGCCCGAAGCAATCGCGAGATTCATGGAGGAGATGAATGTGGACCAGTGCCGTGCTATCTTGCGTAAACTCACTGGGGAGCAGGCTGCAGAAGCTTTGTCTGAATTGGATCCAGAACTCTCTGCAAAGGTCTTGCTAGCCATGCGTGAATTCCGGGCCAATGAGATCTTGAATGAAATCGCTCCTGACGATGCGGCTGATATTGTAGCCGAGCTTGAGGAGGCAGATCGTAACCGATTTATACAAAGACTGGAACCTGACAACCGAGAGAATGTCCGCCAGCTTCTCACCTATGGTCCAGAAACTGCAGGCGGTCTCATGACCCCAGAGGCAGTGACAATACCAAAAAGCCTTACTATTGACGAAGCAATCCAGGCAGTTCGAGATATAAGCGAGGAGGTTGAAACAGTCTATTATCTATACGTCACCGGTACTGGTAACAACCTATTAGGAGTCGTCTCAATGCGAGATTTGATGCTGGGCAAACCAGGGCAAAAGATTGACGACATCATGGCTTCTTCTCTACGGGGCATCTGTCATCCAGATGACGACCAAGAATTTGTTGCTAACGAAATGGCCAAGCACAACTTTATTGCGCTTCCAGTCGTTGAGCGAGGCACAAACAGACTGCTCGGAATCATTACTCACGATGATGTCATTGATGTTATGCGTGATGAAGCTACTGAAGACTTACAAAAGCTTGTCGGAGCTGGAGCAGATGAATGTATTAGAGACAGCATTGCCGAAGGTGTACGCAGACGCTGGCCTTGGCTAATTGTGAACCTACTCACGGCATTTGGCGCAGCAGCAGTCATTCGTAACTTTGAGGAGACTATAGAGAAAGTCATTCTCCTTGCAGCGTTTATGCCCATAGTGGCTAGCCTAGCAGGTAATGCTGGTCACCAAACACTAGCAGTTGCGATACGTAGTATTGCAACTGGAGATATCCATAAAGGCGACGCACTACCCTTATGTTTCAAGGAGTTGGCGAAAGGACTATTTAGTGGAACCCTAACCGGTTTTGCAGGAGGAGTCGGAGCTTACTTCCTATCTGGAAATAATATTGATATGGCTATCACAATATTCCTGGCAATGATCCTAACTATGGCACTAGCCGGTTTCACGGGAGCCTTTATACCATTATTTCTGAAGCGTATCAATTTGGACCCAGCTCAGAGTTCGTCTATTTTTCTGACAGCCATAACCGATATGGCGGGGTTTTTTATCTTCCTACAACTGGCAAGTCTTCTTATTCTGTAAGAAAGTTTTCAGTGACCAGTAGAGGCGGTCTTTCCTGAAGGCTCATAATAGTCTTGTCGAAGCCAATCTACGATCAAGCCGATCTCCCTGCCAGTAAGTTTGTTGTCCCTCCCAAAAGAAGGCATACGGTCATTTTTCTTGCCGTAAAAACGATCATGAGACGGGTCAACGATTATAGCAGTAAGCCACTCTTTGGAACCATAACCAGTCAAGTCCGGAGCAGATGCCTGATCATCGGGCTCAACATATTGGTGGCAGTCAATACAGGCAAATTCCTCGACGATTAACTCTTCCCCCTCAGCAATGAGGTCTGCGTCTTCCTGATCCGCAACTTTCTGGTAAGGAAGTTGAGCTTGTGCAGACAAAGCTGCAGCGATTTTGGGGAAATCAATGGCGTTTTGTTCTGCAGTTTCTTTGTCGTCGGGTTCAGGATGAAAGTCTTTGAGATATTTGGCCATCTTGCCGCTCGAAAAGGCGGTATTCCCAAAATATTTCTTATCAGTGTAGTTTTTGTATTCCAATATTTCGGCGATCCATTCTCTTGATGCAAATTTGTACAAATCAGGCGCAGTTTGACGGAAATTTACAACCAATTGCGTACCCGGTTTTAGATCGTCTCTTGCTAGTTGATTTTTCGTTAAGATCTCTTCGGAACTCATATCGTACTTACTCGCAATAGAATCGAGATCATCACCTTCTCTAAGTAGGATTTTTTCTGTCTGGCCATGTCCAGTTCCATCATGACCGTCATAACGGTGGCAACTCGCACAATGCTTTGCAAAAAGACGAGCACCTTGGATCTTAGGGTCGCTTTGTAGTAACGTGACTGCACCGCTACTGGGAATACCTGCTGGCGAACCAGCTAAAATGACGGCACGCTCAGCTTTTTCTTTTGCATCATGAAGCGCATGCTGATGATGCTGGCTATTGGAGTCTTCATTGATTGCTAACCAATGCAACAAAGCAGCACCAGCAAGAAGGCTAAATAGAATTCCGAGATTAAATCGATGTCCCAGATTCCACTTTCCAAACAAGGGCATTAGGCAGATAACAACCATGAGGACCCCTGGAATTACGATCGCTCCCCAGAAAGCATCAGTGTATTTGAGCAACTGGAAGAGAAATAAATAGTACCACTCCGGACGAGCAGCTGAAAACTGGTCTGATGGGTCTGCGGGAGCCGACAAAGGAGCACCGTGATGCCAAATTACGAAAAAAAGGATCGCGGCAAGGACGGCAAGGCAAGCAACAGCATCTTTTAAAATCTGCTCAGGCCAGAAACCCTCGTCTTTGCCCTTGAGTGGTTCCTTGGGTGTAATTCCATGACGGCGAAAAAGATACACATGCCCAGCGATAAAAGCAATCATCAGACCCGGCAGAACTCCTGCGTGTATAGCAAAAAAACGTGTCAAAGTCTGGTGTCCGTACTCTGTGCCACCAATAAGAACTTTTTGGAGGTCGGGACCAATCAAAGGGACTGCAGCAACAAGATTAGTAGCGACCTTAGTGGCCCAATATCCTTTCTGATCCCAAGGGAGTAGATAGCCAGTCAAACCCAGTCCCATAACCAGGCACATTAGGATTATACCAAACCAGAAATTAACTTCTCGAGGTGCCTTATAGGCGCCGTCAATCACAACCTGCATAGTGTGCAAAACCAACAGGATCACCATGGCTTGGGCGGTGTAATGATGGATCCCTCGAAGAAACCATCCACCCCATAATTCGTACTGGATGTAGTAGACACTCTCCCAAGCAGTCTGACTACTAGGACTGTAAGCCATCCATAAAATAACCCCAGTTACAATCTGAATAAAAAAGGCAAACGTCAGCGTACTGCCCCAGACGTAACGCCATCGGGCCCCACCAGGTATGTTCTCATATAATGCTTCTTTGAGCAAACCGCGCCAACCGGTGCGGTCGTTAAGCCAGTCTAGTGCTTTTTTCATCAACCTACGGGGATTTTCTCTGGCTTGTTGGGTTGGAAATTTAGAAAATTAACCCAGACCTCACCATCATCAAGCTTGGACTCGTCAATAGCGAGGGAATCCATTCCACGTGGGCTTTGAGTCGTCTGGGCGTTCTTAATATTTCCGTCTAATTCGAACTGACTATTATGACATGGGCAGGAAAACTCTTTGGTTTTTCCAGTCTCTCTATAATCAACAGCGCAACCTAGGTGAGGACAAGAAACGTTAAATGCAGACACTTGACCATCTTCCGTCCGTCTAAGAAAAACTGCTCCAATCCGTACTTGAGGGTATTTATTCCAAGCATCAGTCCTGTCAGCCAA
>CAJWWL010000262.1 GCA_913048125.1 uncultured Opitutia bacterium
AGCTCTTGCAACCACTGTTATCGTTTGTTTTATCCTCGCAACTCGCGGCAACCTTAAGGGATTTTTCAATCAAGCACATCGTTACGATTTAGGCGTATTGATGTTCGCATTTACAATCTTTTGGGCATATATCAGCTTTTCACAATTTTTCCTTATCTACAACGCTGACATTCCTGAGGAGACTTTCTGGTATAACATCCGCCAATTCGATCCCGCCAATCCAGATATCAAAAATTCTTGGTATCCCATTGGGATGTGCCTCATTTTCTGCAACTTTCTCTTTCCTTTCTTCTACCTGCTTTTCTACCGCAGCAAGATAGTAACTAAACGTATTCTCTTTATCGCGGGTTGGATCCTTTTTTGGCAGATTGCTGACATTTATTATAATATCCTTCCAGGCATTGAACCAGATGACAATGCTCTCGAAGGTGCATTTGATTACACCGTTCGTCAGTTCAGCGTTACAGGCTTTGATGTAGCGTCCTTTATCGGTATCGGTGGACTTTGCACTGCCGCTTTTCTCTGGAGCCGAACACGTTCAGAACCGATACCAATTCACGACCCTCGAATCTTAGACGCCATACATCACCATGAGTAATATCCTCGAAAAAGATACGATAGGCGAACACGAGGGCTGGCTTAATAACCCCTTCCTCACTTTTTTTATCGGTATTCTTCTACTCTCCTTGTTCAGTATCATGGGAACGCGCTTTCACGATGTTTCCCTGGCTACCGAGAAAGACGACATGGCTCGTGAACAAAGATTCGAAAAGATTAAGACTTGGCGTTCAACAAATGCACAAGATCTTACAGTTCTTACCGAGATACCTGACCCAGTTAACAAAGGTGATGTGATCTATCAAATCCCTATTGAGGATGCCCGAAAGCTCCTCAAAGAGGAACTTAAATAGCTGCATTTTAAATGAGTGACACCGCGCAGAATCCCGCATTTGACAGTACTGAAGTAGGCAGAATTGACAGTTCGCTTCGGACCCCTGGATTGCTCTTTACCATCTCAGGTGCGTTTTGGCTTTTCTTTTCGGGTCTTGTAGGACTTTTCGCGATGTTGAAACTGGTGGCTCCATCACTTCTGGATTGGGTACCTTTTCTAACCTACGGAAGGGTTAAGGCAGTTGCCGTGAATGCACTTACTCACGGGTGGGCTACAAATGTTGCATTTGCTTTAGTCCTTTGGATTATGTCGCGGCTTTCAGAACGTGCGCCAGACTTTGACATTCGTCGTTATCTTGTCGTACCAGCAGGTGTTGTTTACAACATTCTTGTTACACTTGGCATTCTGGGTATTTTCTGGGGAGAAGGACGTCCTTTCTTTCTCCTCGAGATGCCAGCTCAAGTTGGTAGTGGGTTTATGATCTGCTTCACGCTCATCTTGGTCTGGACAATCACTGACTATTGCCGGCGAAAAAGGCGTTCAGCATTTATCTCCCAATACTATTGCTTGGGCGGAGTGTTTTGGTTGGTTTGGGCATTCAGTATCGCCCAGATGATAATTGGTCGTGAGCCCTTCGCAGGTGTCATACAAATTGTTGCTGCTGGCTGGTTTTCTCACGCATATGTTTGGGCTTGGTTAACCCCTGTTGCCTTAGCCACTGCCTACTATCTTCTTCCCAAACTTCTTGGACTTCCGGTCGAGAATTACTACCTCTCCTTTTTTGGTTTCTGGTGTTTAGCCTTCTTTGCCTTGTGGGGGGGGACCGCTGAACTTATAGGTGGTCCTGTCCCTGTATGGATTCAAGCTATGGGTTACGTTTGTGGTTTTCTTCTGATATTACCAACTACAAGTATTGCGATTAATCTTCTTCACACTACCTTTCATCCCAAATTGACGGACACTGAAGAAGGGAAAACTGCTGCTATACAGATTCGCCGATTCAATGTGATGTGGAACAGTCCAACAGGGCGATTTATTGTTACAGGTGCGGTTGTATTTCCTATTTTCGGACTACTTTGTGCCTTGGATTCATTACCGCATTCTCGTGAGTTACTGCAATTCACATACTGGCAGGACGCCTTGTTTCTGCTTGGCGTGTATGGTTTCTATTCAATGATCGCCTTTGGTGGAATATATTTCATGCTTCCACGACTGCTTGGGCGTGAATGGCCATCGGCTAATCTCATGATTAGTCACTACAAGTATTCAGTCATCGGTTTCATTACTGCCGCTGTCTGCCTCTTTTGGGCAGGTAGCGCTCAAGGTAATGCGATCGCTGACATTGACGTCGACAACCTTGGTATTGTAAAGGCAAGTTGGATGCCGCTCTTGTGTTCATTAGCTGGTTTCTTGCTAATATTCTTAGGCCAGATCTGTTTCCTTATAAACGTTCTACGAATGGCATGTGGCTGCAACTCTGATTCTGCACAGACTAAATTTGGTCCAGCTTTACTAAACCCCACAGAAGAAGGGGCTAACGTCTGATGATCAGTCGATTCCCAATTTTCTTTCTCCTTTTATTTTGCTCAGCGGTATTTCCTTGGCTAATTCTCATCTTCAAGAGTGAGAAACAACTGCTTACACTTTCGCCTGCCACCCTTGAGCAAGAAGAATATCTCTATGAGCGTAACACTGGTAAGTCTTTCGACTCACCTGATGATTACGCTGCATACATCTCCGAGACAGGTGGAGATGCTGCCAAAGCCCTAAAGGTTGCTGATACTGCTGTTCCTGAATGGGAAGCCAAAAATAATACACGAGCAAAGGCACGGCAACCGCTGCTTAAACTTAAACGTAATGTCGATGGGGAACCAGCTTACCCCCATTACAAGGGAGGTGCTGCAGCTAATGGCAAAGCCATCTACCAGGCACAAGGCTGCTTCCATTGCCATACCCAACAGGTAAGACAGAAAGACTTTGGGTTCGATATCGCTCGTGGTTGGGGACAACGTCGTAGCGTTGCTAGAGACTACATTTATGACAGTCCTGTCTTGATCGGACGTCATCGAATCGGTCCTGACCTTGCCAATATTGGTACAAGGTTAGACCCTAACGACCTACACAGGCATATCTACCGACCTCCTCATGGGTCGAATATGCCAGCCTACCCCTATCTTTACAAGGTTCAGAAAATACGTGGCGGATCTTCTAAGCATGCCATCGCTTTCAAGAAGGATGAATATGGGGCTCCTGAAGAAGGATATGAGGTTGTTCCCAAACCGGCAGCAAACGATTTAGTAAAGTACCTTACAGGTTTGCGTCAGGATTACGAATTACCTGAGGCGAGATTTTACCCAAAGGACGAGCCCCATCACGGAGACGATCACAGTGATGATTCTCATGTCGAAGATGAAGGTCCCAAGGTGGATCCTAAAATCCTTTCAAAGGGTAAGAAACTGTATAACACGGCAGGCGCTTGCGTTACCTGCCATCAACCTAACGGACAAGGCCTTGCTGCTGCTCACTTTCCACCACTTGCTGGGTCCGAATGGGTCACTGGTTCGGAGGAAGTATTAACGCGAGTTGTTTTAAATGGTATAGCTGGTCCAATCAAGGTTGCTGGTAAAGATTATGGTTTAGTTCCAATGGTACCAACTATATGGGTGGGATGGAGTGATGACGACATTGCAGCAGTTCTTACATACATTCGCAATGAATGGGGAAACGAGGCAGCTCTCGTAACACCTGAGACTGTGGGCCGAATTCGTTCAGAAGTAGGAACTCGTGGTCCATGGACTGATGCTGAACTCGAGCCTTACAAATAAGATCCATGAGCGAAGAAGACAATTTGAATACTCACCAACCCACTTGCGGAAGCGGTGAACCATCTTTGCATGATGAAGAGATTTTAGACCTTCATGCTCGTCTCCTTCGGGAGAAGAAGAAACCCATATTGGCTTTCCATATAGCACCATTGGTACTCGTGTTTATGTTTGGCGGTATCATATTCTGGGCTGGACTCGCACTTTCTCTCAAAACCGGTTTTTTTCACCCTGATGTCTACGACATTCATTGGGAAAAGCTATCTGCTCTGAAAGAAATTGCTAAGAAGGAGGGGGCAGATAAGGCTGGGCCCTCAGCAGTTGTAAAGAAGGGTAAAAAGCTTTATAATACTGCCGGTGCCTGCGTGACTTGTCACCAACCAAATGGACAGGGGCTTGCTGATTTTCCACCTCTCGCTGGATCTGAATGGGTGACTGGTTCACCAGAGGTTTTGACTCGTGTGGTACTTCATGGTCTACAGGGTAAAATTGAGGTAAATGGTAAGGAGTATGGCAATGTCCCAATGGTACCTACAATTTGGAAAACGTGGAGCGATGCTGATATTGCCAGTGTACTTTCTTACATTCGTAATGATTGGGGTAATGAAGCCTCTGAGATTGATGTAGAGACCGTAAGTAAAATTCGTGCACAAGAGGGCGAACGTGGTCCTTGGACTGCTGATGAACTGAGCGAGATTTAGTCTCTCACCCATCTCCTTTTCTTCAACTCAACTTCGTGCAGTGTTGTACAAAGGTCGATCGGGTATACTACTGTTGCAGATTGTTTGAGATTCGGTTTACCACCCAATCAATTATTTTCTCGGGCTTGCTTTCATAGGACCAAGCAACTCGAAGAAATTCTGCAGGATGGATATCGTTAGAACGAAAGAAGTTTCGGTCACCTCCGCAACAGTACATGATGCTTGGCTCAAGCTCTCCACGGAGTTTACCAATTGCTTTAGGTATGATTCTTGGTAGCCATCTGATGCCTTTAGTCTCCTCTTCCTTTGGAGGAAGTTCGTCCATTTTTACTACGTGAATAGACGGGGTTCCTTCTTGGCACTGTAGGAAGTAGTTACGTCGAACTTCACAAATGGCTGCAAATGTGTTCCACGTTGGTTCTCCCTCCAACACATAGTCTTCCACGTAGTCGAAAAGATCTATAACATTTAAACCAATTCCCGTAAGAAAGATTTCTTCTCCTTCATCGACAATGTTCTCAACTGTCCTACGTCCGCTGTTGTAGCGTTCTACTCCTGTTTTCCAGAGTTCTTCGAGTTTTTCTTGGTAGTCGTAGTGTGTCATTAAAAAAAAAAATGAATTGGTTCATTAATGTGTTGGTAAAAGTTTAAGTGTTTACGAGTTTCTCTCTCT
>CAJWWL010000263.1 GCA_913048125.1 uncultured Opitutia bacterium
GCCAACGTTTATCGCGGATGGCATGATTGTTCTGCCCAAGGGTTGAAATCGCAACATGCTTCCATTTTGACTCGGGATTCTTGAGGAGAGGCTGCAGGGTCACTCCTTCAAGTTTCGGGTTTTCACTTAAGCCGCAAAGATCAATCAGAGTGGGATAAATGCTCAATAATTCGACCGGGTGCTCGCATCGCCCATTGACCCCATCGGGCACGCTAATAATCAAAGGCACTCGAGTAGTCCGTTCCCAAAGTGAAAATTTAGACCACCGCTGTTTTTCACCAAGATGATAGCCATGATCAGAAAAAAGAACTACAATAGTGTTTTTGGCATGAGGGCCCTCATCCAAAGCATCCAACACGCGACCAACTTGCTCATCAGTCCATCGGATGGAGGCTAGGTAGGCATGCACAGCTAGTGACCAACGGTTCTCCTGCTCCATCCAATCGTGGACGGGTATCTTGGGGTTACTCATTGACACCTTGTGGGCTGCATCCGGAATGTCATCCCAGTCATCTTCGGCAACTTGGGGTAATTTTACGTCTTTAAAACTATCGTAAACTCGGCGGGGTGGAAAAAATGGTACATGCGGACGATAAAACCCGCAGGCTAGCAAAAAGGGCTTTTCGGATTCCTTTCTAAGCTGATCGGCAACCCAGGTTGCAGTAATGTGGTCAGTAAATTTTGGTTCTGCATAATCCTGTGGCCCGAAATCCCAGATACCATGCCACTTATTCTTAGGACTAGAATGGACTTTCACGTCGAATCCTTTTCGCCACTGCCCTGCACGAGGGCCCTCGACCTGAAAATAACGACCAGTATGGAAAATCTTGCCGGAACTCAGGGTAGTATATCCGTTCGCGACAAAATGTGCGGGAAGATTAACATGCTGTTTAAGAAACTCTGGTTCCTTTAAAATGGGGTAACGATTGTCATAAAACCCGGTTGATGACGGCCTCCTGCCCCACAGAAGGCTGATCCTTGAGGGGTTGCACATCGTGCCCTGACAGTGGGCGTTGCTAAAAAGGATGCCCCGCTCTGCGAGTCGATCGATGTTAGGAGTAACTGTTTGTGGATGACCTCCCAGGCATCCGACCCAGTCATTGAGGTCATCTACAGCAATGAGTAAGACATTGGGCTTCTTCAGCTCGATTCCGGCTAATTGAACCAATGCAAAAACGATGGAAAGAATAAATAAGACGGGTGATCTCATAGATAATTAAAGTCTAGAAAGGGAAGAAAATGCGGATATTTTTGATGTTACAAAGGAATATGTGACGCAATTGATACAAATCTAAATGGAGTTACAGGAATGAAACCATGACATTGTAACATGAACGTAACATGGTCGTAATTCATGCGTGACGGAAATTGGGTGAAATAGGAATTCAACCTAACTCAAATCATATTGGTCGAGATTAAACAATGAACTGTCATATATTCGCGAATGAAGACGCTGATGTGAATGAAATTCAAATCAGCGGCAAACAAAAGGTAAAACATAGACCGAGACTTCTTAAATGCTCAGGTCAATTTATTAAAACACTGGTAGTTGCCTTGTCTGCTCTCGCTGTCTGCGGATCCGCTACGGCTCAAGTTGGTGCTGTTCCTGGTGGTGAGGACGGGTCTGTGCTAAAAGCAAGCTATGGAAGCAAAGGTTTCCGTCTGGAATCTGCAGATGGAAACTTTCAGACGAATCTACAGTGGCGAGCTCAATTACGTGTCACCTCCCCCTACCGCAGCGATCCTAGGCAACTCGATGACTTAGATGGTGACGAAATTACCGCTGAAGCTCGACGTCTCCGCATGAAGATAGGTGGGCACGGCTTCCAGCCATGGCTTAAGTACTACTTTGAGGTTGATCTACAGCCAACAAGATCTTCCGACGATTCCAGCTCAAAAGCAAGTGCCCGCGTCATTGACTGGCGCATTGACCTTGCCAAGAATAAGGCTTTTGGAATCCGACTTGGACAATGGAAGATCGACTTCAATCGTGAGCGTGTTGATTCTTCAGGGCGCCAGCAGTTCGTAGAACGATCAATCATTAACCGTACCTTCACCATTGATCGTCAGGTGGGTGTCAGTTTCCGAGGGCACCTCAACGAAGGAACTCATAAAGACCTCAAGTACTACGCAGGTGTCTTCACCGGAGAAGGCAGGGGCGTCTCCAACGATGACGACAACCTAATGTATGCAGGTCGTTTGCAGTGGAACTTCCTAGGTCGTGATCTTGCCCTGCGTCAAACTGATGTTGAACGTACCGAGAAACCTACAGCTAGCCTAGCTATCGGTGGTGCCACACACACAGGGAAGGCGACACGCTGGTCTTCTAGTGGAGGAGGTAATCTGGATGGATTCGATTCAGTGTCTACTGCTGGCACAGGACAATACAAAGTTGACCAAGTTGTGGCTGAATTCGCCTACAAGTATAAAGGCTTCTCTACTCAACATGAGTACCATTGGAAGAACATTGAAGACAAGACCCTTGCCGCAGGTGCTCCAGGGCAAGACAACGATCTCGAAGGATTCTACTCGCAGGCTGGTTACTTCTTTAACGAAAAATGGGAATCCTTCCCAGAGGAACTAGAGCTAGCTGCTCGCTATGCTTGGCTCACGGAGCCGAACAAGACTAATTTAGCTTTAGACAATGAGCGTAAGGAATTCACGGTTGGCGCTAATTGGTTTTTCAACGGACATAACAATAAGGTGACTCTCGACTACTCCAAACTGTCGATCGAGGATGGTGCCTTGGCCCAATCCCAATCGGATAATCGCGTCCGCTTGCAATGGGACGTATCCTTCTGATGCTAGAGATTTATACTAAGTATGTTGTTTTAGTTTAGTTTCCTTATTTAGGAAGGAAACTATCCCGCAAGGCTTCAGGTAGCATTCAGTTGCCTGAAGCCTTGTTCGTATTGATTGGCTCAAACTAAAGCAGGGATCGAAATAATGCCGAAGTATTAGTTTTCGGGCGGAAGGCAGAGTTCTCTTGTATTTGGTATTTAGAATTGGATTAATTCTGCGTTTAAGCTGAGGATTTCGTATGAAAACCATCTGGGCCTGTCTTTTTACCATAACTGCCATTTCTCCTTTAGGGACTGCAGAGGTTAACCGCCTAAGGCTGATGACATTTAATATCCTACAAGGCGGAGGAGACGCAAAGAACGTTGGTTTTGGTAATGAGCTATTTGGCGGTTCTAGAATTGATGAAATTGCAACTGCAATTAAGTTGGCGAAAGCTGATATAGTTGGGGTCCAAGAAGATTGCTCGAGTAAATCGAATGTAATTCTTAAAGAACTTGGAGATGGCTGGCATCGTGCGGGTAAGACTTATTCAAGATTTCCGTCAAAGCTGATATTCACGAACAAAGGACGCTCGCTTGAAGTCGTTGATATTGAGCTAACAGATTCACAGATTGTACGAATCGTAAATTGTCACTGGTGGCCAAATAATTACGGACCATTTCTGGCCCAAGAAAAACTTAAGGCTAATCCTCAGATAGATCTCAATACATTATCCGATACTATCGAAGTAAAAGGTGCGCGACGAGGCGGAACACGTGGCTATCACGCTACGATTAAACTTTTGGAGGAAGCCATAAAGGAGAAAAGATCCATCTTTCTGGTTGGTGATTTCAATGAACCGTCCCATCTCGATTGGACTGAACACTATGCCAAGAATGGTGTGGATCGTTGGGTCAATAACCCAACCAGTACTCCAATCAACTTAAACGTACAGTGGCCCGGTTCTGTTTTACTGAAAAACATCGGAATGGTTGATTCCTTCCGGAAGGCACATCCGAACGAAGTCAAAAAGCCGGGCAATACATGGACCCCGGAATACCCGGATCAAACTCCTGGCAGGAGACCATACGGCGATCAGGTATTGGATCGGATTGACCGAATTTACCACCACGGAAACGATATGAATGTAGTTTCTGCTCAGGTAGTTGGAGAAAGGGCAGACACATCAGACCTAGTACTGAATGACAGATGGCCGTCTGACCACCGTGCAGTGGTCATCGAATATACGTGGAAGAACTAGAGGTTCACTTGAGGCACCTACTTTTCCGTTGTCGGAAATCTCTTGCGAGTAGAACTATCAATTGGTTTGCCGGAGCGACGACTCCACCACTCATGAGCACGCTTTGGATCATATGAAGGATTGGGGATAGGCATACGGGCGAGAACATCGTTTCGCCATCCGATCAGCTTTTTCCGAAGATCTGCAACTTTTCCTTTTCGCTCATCAGCTAAATTTCTTTTTTCGCCAAGGTCTTGAGATAGATGATAAAGCTCAATGTCTCCAGTGCCGTCTAGGTATTCAATAAGCTTCCAGTCTCTTTCCCTTATCGCGCTAGCAGGACGATCATGGTGGTAGTGTGGATAATGCCAGTGGACCGAATCGCGTCCCAATCTTACCTTTGGGTTCCTGAGGATTGGTAACAGGCTGAGACCATCTATGGTTTGATTTGGAGGTAAGACTCCCCCACCCGCCTCTACAAATGTAGAATAAAAGTCATAGGATATCGCAGGTTCAGAGCAGGTAGTATTGGGCTTCACAAGCTTGGGATACTTAACAATAAGAGGCACTCGGATACCTCCCTCATGGAGCGAGCCCTTTTCACCTTTCAAGGGCGCAAGATCGCTAACGATATCATCCGCATGTTCACTATAGTCATAGCGCTTATTTAACCCACCATTGTCGGAGGTGAACACGATCATAGTATTATCAGTAAGACCCTCTGACTCCAAGACTTTAACTATACGGCCCACTTGATGGTCAACCTCCTCGACCAGTGCTGCATACACTGGGTGTGGAAGCTTACGGTTCTTAGCCTTGGCACGCGTTGTGTATTTATCGACCAAGCTGGACTTACTTCCTAACGGAATATGGACGGCGTACGGGGAAAGCATAAGAAAGAATGGCTTACCCTTGTTTTTGCGAATAAATGATTCGGAAAGATCGGATTCATAATCGGTACGGAACTGATCGGCTGCAGGCTTGGCAATTTGAGGATCGGTAGCCTTGAAGCGACCTGGCAAATGTAGCCCATTA
>CAJWWL010000264.1 GCA_913048125.1 uncultured Opitutia bacterium
TACTAGAAAAAATGAAAGAAGCAATTGAAAAGCCTCAAGAATCCTTATCTCCTCATGCTCCTAGACTATTAAGCTTTAGAATAGATCCAGAACTCATAGGAAATATAGAAAGCCGCTTTCCTGGAACTGAAATTTTCCAAAACCGTTAATATGACGCCTGAGCAAAAGTTCTGCCTGAATCACTGATTAAATGTTGAAGTCATTTTTCAATCTCTCAGGAAACCACTTCACATCACAATTTGTAGGAGAAGAAACTCCTGTATGGCAATACCTCTAGCTTAGGACATTATTTAGTGATCCTTAATCTCAATGGTCGCTATTCGATTGTTAGCTTGTTTTCTAATTTACATTTTCATCTTAGTCTCAGAAGGCTGGGCTGAAGACCCAAACTACGACAAACACATTCTTCCCCTAATTGAGCAACATTGTGTAAAGTGCCATGGACCCGAGAAGCAAAAGGGTAAGTTCCGTATTGATACACTTGGTAAACAATTAGCAGAAGGAGAAAGTGCAGGATTCTGGCACGAAGTACTAGATCAGCTCAACGAGGGTGAAATGCCACCTGCGGAGGAATCACAGTTATCTACCAAGGAACTGAATACCTTTACAATATGGTTGGAGTCCGGTCTTAAACAAGCTGCAGCCAAGAGAACAAGTACGGGTGGACGTCAGATGATGCGACGAATGAGTCGCTACGAATACCAGTATACTCTGGAGGATCTACTTGGAATAAAACTCGACTATACTGCTCATATTCCCGGCGACCTCTCAGGAGAGGACGGTCTCATGACGAATGCCAAGCACCTTGGCATGTCACCCGTCTTGATGAATGGGTATATGGAAGTTGCCCTGATGGCCTTACAAGAGGCTCTCCCCGACTCACCATCAAGTTTTTACAGGCAAGTCATCTCGAATTTTCAGCCATCGAAGATTCGTGGACAGCGTGAAATTGGAATCCCAAGGCGAAAAAAAGGTGAACCCAAACCCAAGCCAGTTAAAACTGACCCAAAGATAATTGCGCCAACACCTGGTTTCAAACTTTCACACCTAAAAGCCGACTTACCCCGTAAGGTTACTTTTACAGAACGTCCCTTTGCAGGACGTTTCGCCATACGACTAAAAGTGAAGGCGACTGCATCCTCTGATGGTCGCATTCCAGAACTAACCATCCATGTAGGCCATCGCGCTTCAGGTGATTATGACCCAAAGAAAATCATGGGCCGTGAGATGGTTGAGCCGTCTAAGGGCGAGCATACAATCGAGTTCACAGGCAACATCGAAGACTTCCCCCTAGGTAAGAAAGACGGATATTACAATGGTAGTGGAAGTCACAACGTAACACACCTATCCGTATATATATGGAATACCGCCGAACTTAGGAAGAATCATTCAAGAGTCACCCCGCTTGAGGAAATAGACGAACCCCTAATCCACCTGACCTCGGTGGAATTGGAAGGCCCCCTTCATGACGGCTATCCTAGCGAGACGGCGAAGAATCTTTTCCCCAAGCAACCAGCAGAACTTAGTGAAGATCAACACACCAGAAAGATTCTATCTCAATTCCTTCACAGGGCCTTCCGGCGTGAGGTTCAAGAAGAGGAAGTTGAGCATGCCACTGCTGCATACAGAAAATTTAAGAAAATCACCAATGACAATCTTGATGCCATGCGTAAGACCATGGCCTCCGTTTTGGTTTCTCCAAAGTTTGTTTATCTAGTCGAACCTACCCCAAAAGCCAAAACCGAAGAGGCTAGAAAACTAAACGCCTATGAACTGGCCACTCGCCTGTCCTACTTTCTTTGGGCATCAATGCCCGACGACGAGTTGCTCGACCTTGCGGCCAAACAGAAACTACTTCAGACAAACGTTCTAAAAGAGCAAATTGAGCGAATGCGTAGAGATGTTAAGTTCATGCGATTCGCACGACACTTTGGCCATCAGTGGCTCGGTCTTTCATCCTTGGAAAATGTAGCCATAAACCCGAAGACCCACCCAGACTTCAGCGACGAAATCCGCGAGGCGCTTAAAGAAGAAACACTGAACTTCTCAGAACATGTTTTCTTTGAAGACCTAAGCATTTCGAACTTTATAAATTCAGACTTTGCCATGCTAAACAACACGCTGGCCAAGCACTACGGAATTAAGAATGTCAACGGCTCTCACTTCCGACCTGTCAGGCTAACTAAAGATTTCTCCCGCGGTGGAGTACTCACACAGGGAAGTATCCTTCTTATGGGCAGCGATGGAGCCGAGTCCAATCCCATCTATCGAGGCGTCTGGCTTCGCAAACGACTCTTCGCAGACCCGCCTCCACCTCCTCCCCCTGGCGCTCCCCCTTTAGAAAAGAAGGATAATTCCAAGCTCTCTCTTAAAGAGCAGATTGCTCTGCACCGAGAGGAAGCCGCCTGTGCCCGATGCCATGACAAGATTGATCCATGGGGCATCGCATTCGAAGCCTACGATCCTACGGGACGAATCAAATCTACTTCTTTTGACTCTTCGACGATTCTTCCTGATGGTTCAAAACTAGAGGACCTTCGTGGACTGCAGGAATACATACAGAAAAGTATGCCGTTCGAATTTGCGGAGGGATTCACCCGTCGAGTAACAGGATATGCGCTAGGTCGACAACTGGAATATTCAGACGACGAGCTGATCAAAAAGCTTACGCAACAATTGATTGCTAATGACCTACACCCTAGTAATCTCATAGAGAACATCGTCACAAGCCCCGCTTTCCTTTCTAAGTAGTTTGTAATTATAATAGAGACAAAAATGAAAAAGTCTTGGCACCTCTCTCGTCGTGAAGCCCTCAGAGGCATTGGCGGCATCTCCCTTGGCCTTCCATTCCTTGAGTCAATGGCGGCGACTTCTAAAGCCAACAGTAACCATGTAGGTCCCAAGCGTCTGGCCTGTATGTTTTTCCCCAACGGGGTCACCCTGCCATCGGAAAAGGATCCTCACCATACAGACTGGCATTGGTTTCCAAAGGGCGAGGGAAAGAATTTCATACTCAACAAGTCCACCGAATCCTTCGAACCCCACCGTCAAGACATCACATTTCTTTCTGGGTTGTCCCATCCTGCTGGTCGACATATGGCTGGTCATGGTGTCTCTGACGTATTCCTCACAGCAGGTCCAGTAGATGCAAACTCTTACCAGAACACCATTTCGTTCGACCAACTCGTCGCAGAGAAACATGGTCGAGACACACGATTGCCATTTTTACCGTTATCAGTTGGAGGTGGAGTAGGAACGCTCGGCCGCACTCACACGCTATCCTACACAAAGACCGGTCAGCCTATCCCTGCAGAAAGTAACATCCGTCGCTGTTTCAACCTGATGTTCGGCCAAGAGAAGGATAGCCTCGACAAGGCTCGTCGTGAACTTCTTGTTCGCAAAAGTATGCTGGACGGCGTGCTAGAAGATTCTCGCTCTTTGAAAACTCGGCTTAACGCCACTGACCGAAGTACGCTAGACAATTATCTAGACTCAGTTCGGCAGCAGGAACAAAGGATTCAACGCTTGGAAGGTTGGCTCGAAAAGCCAAAGGCTGAAGTTGACGAAGCCTCCCTAAGTATCGATGCAACCAGTGCAAACATGCAGGATTACGTACGAGCTTTCTACGACCTCATGTTCCATGCCTTTCGTACGGATACCACGCGAGTCATTACTCACATGCTGGGCATCGAAGGTGGTGGTTCAAAGTCTGACCACTTCCCAAGAGCGCTCGGACTAGATGCCCACCATGCACTAAGCCACCGTCGTAAATCAACCTTTAAGGACTGGGGCATATGGGATCAGTTCATGAATGAGAACTTCGCCTATCTCTTGAAGCAATTAAAGGAAGCTCCCGAGGGCGAAGGTAGCGTTCTCGACAATACGCTGATCATGTATGGTTGCTCCACCAGCACCACTCACCTAGCTCGCAACTACCCCTTGATACTTGCAGGTGGTAAGAACATGGGACTTGAACACGGACACTTCCGCAAGTTTGACGAAAACAAGGTACGTCTCTCCGATATGTATGTTACCCTCCTTAACACCCTTGGAGTAGAAACAAAACAATTCGGTGACAGTACTCGTGAGATTAACGAGATCTTACAAGCATAGGTAAATCACTAAGGCGATCTACGAAATAGAAATTGACCTAGCTACCTAAAGGTATGGGGGAAAAGAGGAAACCAGCGATGCAACTCAGATTCGTTTCACTGGTTTTATTTTTAGTCTACCCATTAAGTGCTGAAGAGGTTGAACCGTTCGAATTATTTGAGCGACACTGCATAAAGTGCCACGGCCAGAGTGGGAAGGTTAAGGGTAAGGTAAATCTTCTTGAATTAGAGAACCTCGCAGACCTTAAGGCAAAACCTAGCCTTATTGAAGAATTGGTGGGCGTCCTTGAGGACCGAGAAATGCCACCTGAAGGCGAACCAAAGCTTGCTGAAAAAGACCGGCTACAATTGATTGCCCAATTACGAACTGTACTGCGAGATGTAGCTAAGAAGGAGGCTTTCCTGCCGACGCCGATGAGACGGATGAACCGATTTCAGTACAACAACGCTGTGGTTGATCTTCTCGAACTGGACCGCGACATCTTCCAGTTAAACGAACGATTGCTCAGACGCCGAAGTGACTACTTTAACCCGGCTTCAAAAAAGATGCCAGATCAGGTTCGTGTTTCCAGTCGTCCGTTAAGCAAAGATATCGATAACCAAAGACCCGAAGGCTTCCGAGGAGTTTCAGCCTTTCCTCAAGATAAGCGAGCGGAACACGGATATGACAATCGTGCGGATCACCTTACAATGTCTCCTTTGCTAATGGAGTCTTTTCTAGCACTCAGCAAATCAATCTCTGCCAGCCCAGACATAAACCCTAAAGAGTGTCGCACTTGGAACTGGCTCTTCGCTCCACCTGGAAAGCCTGTAGGCAGTATTGTACAAGGCAGGCTGGAAGCTGAAAATAATTCAGTCGTGCGAGTCGTTCGCATTTCCAACGGGCCTGTTGCAAAACAAAACATGAAGGGGTTTGGGAAACAATGGAGTGCAAATG
>CAJWWL010000265.1 GCA_913048125.1 uncultured Opitutia bacterium
GCCACCACGCCGGAAATCTGTTGAACCGGCAACCAATCCGTCATGCCATCTTTCCAGGCAAGATCTGAAGGGAGCAAAGTTCCGGCCGCCAAATAAGCATTTACCTCTTCAATGCTGTAAGGTCCAAATCGTTCTCCATTCCTATCAATATGTATCTTCATGAAGATTCAATTGCCATTCAACACCTGAATGTTGCCTGAGGGAACCCTATCGTAAAATGTTAGTTCAGAGAAGGTAAAGGGACCTTATGTCAGCACTAAAGATTAGAATATCATGCACAAACATATGACGAGGCTCATTTATTGTTCAGATTTTTAACTCTTTACTCCGTTTCGCCTTCTTTGCCCTTTTCCCCCGCCTTCTTCCTGGCCTCTTCTCGGGCGTTTCTCCGTATTTCACGTTCCGCTCTTCTTTTAGCCTTATCGACATGGGGCGGTTCATCGGTGACGTCTATATCCTGTTTCAACGCTTCCGGTACCGTTACCGTTTTGCCTTTGATCTCGAGCTGCTTTACGATTTTGATCTGTTTACTGATCTGCCCCGGCTTAGCGGCGTTCCCTCCGGGAATGAACTCACCAAAAGGACGTCCTATGGCTTGCAGATCCTGCTGCATCTTTTGACGCATCTCTTTCACGCGAGAGGAATGCCCTATATGACCAGCAAGATTCCTCATCTCTTTCGGATCCGTCTTTAAATGATATAGCTGATCTTCGTCAAAGAAGCCAGGTCGGTCAGCTCCCCTAACACCAATTCCCAGACGCCCAATATAGGACATGGCTCTGGGTAAGTTTTGCGGCGCGGCTCTTTTAATTTCTGCGATCTGCTCCTTGGTGTAACGGACGGCAATGTATGACCAATCTTTTGTAACCGTTGCTCGCGCAGCTCCCATTTCAAGATAAAGGTGATTTCGCCAATCTATAGCTTTTCCGTTTTTGAAAAGAGGGGTGAGACTTTGCCCATCGATCCGGTAAGACTCCGGTTTATCCGCTTTACCCAATTCGAAGAAAGTAGGCACAAGGTCGATGTTCTGCACGAGTTCTTCACACACTTGCCCTGCGGCAATTCCTTTCGGCCAACGCATAATCATGGGCACCTGACAACTACCGTGTGAAAAAACGGATGCTTTACCGTCACGACCGTGATCCGGCGCAAAGATCACCAGCGTGTTATCATCGATTCCAAGCTCCTTAAGTTTACGAAGAATCGCTCCGAGTGAATCATCGATCCACGCTTCACCGGCCACATGACTGTCGGGATCGAAACCTTTTTCTGAGATGGTCTTGAGCAGCTCTGCACGCGGCGTCATGATCTCTGGAAGGCTTTTAACTTCCCCCTCTCCGGTGATAAGCGGTTGATCCATGGATTTTCGCCAGGATCTATCCGGTCCGTGCAACAGGGTACTGCAAAGATGGAGGTAAAAGGGCCCGTCCTTGTTCTCTTCAATAAATTCAAGAGCGGCCACCGTTGTCCACTCCGGATTATGTGTGGAATAGGGCGAAGGCGTATTTTCCGGATAGACGTTCTTCGCCCAAGAAAAGCCAAGTTCCTTAAGGTAACGGCGCATCCAACGTTCGTTGTGCTTGAATTGAGCCGATGTCTCTGGCCCAGGACGCGCGTTTTTGGGAATGTTGATCCATTTGTCTTTCCCTTTATAGAATTCAGGAAAATCCAGGTTGGAGGTGAGGTGAAATTTCCCAACAAAACCGGTAGTATAACCGGCTTCACGAAGAACATTCCCGACATTCATCTTGTCGCGCTCAAGGGCGACATTAAAATTGGGAAGCCCCTGATTTTCTTTGCCACCGACCGCATCAACGTAGAGCTTACTGTGTGAGTTACCAGCAAATCGACCGGTCAGGAAACTGTATCGAGAAGGCGTACATACCGAACTGCTGACGTAGGCACGAGTGAATTTCATTCCTTCCTGAGCCATACGGTCGAGATTAGGAGTGTAGGTATCGCCTCCAAAAGCGGCGATACTCGATGGGTTCTGGTCGTCGATCAGAAACATGATGATGTTAGGACGCTCCGCCTGAGCAGCTGTGACAACGACAGCCCACCAGCATAAGATCGAGAATGAGGTAAAGGTTTTCATGATAATTTGTTCTTAAAAGAATTTGGGCGAATTATTCAGTGGATCGATTATTTTTTTCTTCTCGTTCCTTAATGCGGTCGGCTTTTGCTTTTTCGCGCGCCGCTTTCTTATCTTCTTTTGACATATTGACTCCTGACCTACCGGCATCTGGATTCCAAATTTTCCCCTGCTTGCTCGCCGGATCTGCCATTTTATCGATCCATTCGATGTATTTTTCCGTGAGTTCAGAAACCAATTTAGGGTGTTTTGCCGCAAGGTCTGTCGTTTCACTTAGATCTTTATCAAGATTGAAAAGTTCAATGCGTTTCTTTTCAGCAACCAGCTTCCAATCTCCTGAACGTATGGCCCATTTCCCTTTAGCTCCACCGGAACTCCAATAGAATGCGTCGTGAAGTTTGTTAGTTTCGCCCTTGAGAGCAGGTAGGATGCTTTTTCCGTCTAGAGGCTTATCTCTCGGTAAAGGAAGCCCGGCAGCATCTAGTGCAGTGGCAAACAAATCAATCGACCACATGGGAACGTCGCACTTTTTTATGCCTTTCAATTGAGCCGGCCAAGACACGATGAACGGGACATGAATTCCACCTTCGTAGTCCATCTGCTTAAAGCCCCGAAGTGGGGCATTGTTAGCGCTCATGGCATTGGAACCACCATTATCCGTAAGAAATATCAAAAGCGTATTATCAAAGATGTCGTGTTTTTTTAATGATTTCACAATCTCCCCCACCCCCATATCGAGGTGTTTGATCATGGCCATGAGAGTATCGCGCTTCTCGTCACCCGTAAGGTTCTTGATGTCCTCTTTAGGGGCCTCAGGCGGAGAGTGCACAGCATTATATGCAACATAGAGAAAGAAATGCTCTTTTTTATGGCGGCTGATAAAATCGACAGCTTCCTCAGTGATTCGAGTAGTGAGATAACCCTCTTCTTTTATGGGTTTAAAACCGCGATAAATTGGATGATTCATGTCTGAGTGGTCAAAGTAAGGGTGGGCTCCACGTCCCATAAACCCATAGAACTCATCGAACCCACGATTCATGGCGTGATATTCTTTAGTGAGCCCTAGATGCCACTTACCTAATGCCCCAGAAACATATCCAGCTGGCTTGAGTCGCTGTGGAATAAACACCTCATTAAGTGGAACACCTGAGCCCCCTTCCCCAGCTGTGTATATTCCAAATCTTTGCTGATAACGACCAGTCATGAGTCCGGCACGCGTTGGGGAACATACGTGCCCACTGGTGTAACCCTGGGTACAGATGACGGAAGAATGAGCGAGGGCATCAATGTTAGGCGTACTGACTTCCGGCGGAGAATGCGGATTATAACTAACATCAGCATAGCCTTGGTCATCTGTAAGAATGATAACGATGTTAGGTTTTTCGTCTGCCAATATAAGGAAAGGCATTCCGATCAAACTGAGGGTTATTGCATGTAGTGCTCTCAAAAGTCTCATAATTATTAGGATTTAATTGGGTGGGGTAAGGTGAAAAAGATTTTCGATTTGCTCGTCTGTTAGGGCGTACCCAAAGAAGGCAAGTTCATCGATTCGACCATGCCAGAAGCCCTGTCTTTGATGCCTTTTCGTGCTGTCGGTCTTCTTGTGGGTTCCCCCGATAGTTAAAGGCTTGTGCGCTTTTACTTTAAACCCATTTAAAGGTTCCGAGGAGACGAGCACTCCATTTCGGTACAGCCGCAAACCTACACTCTCCTTTACGATGACAACATGGGTCCAATCTTCGAGGGGCAAGGGAGAGGAATCCTCAATCCTTAGAGATCGCTTTCCATTGGCGAGAGTGAGACCCAGATTCCCATGATCGCCAACTAGCCCAAAGCGAAATGTTTCGTCACCCATGAGATTCATGTCTGAGACGAGAATAGCGTTCCTTGGCAGGGTCTTGGCACGGATCCACGTCATGATGGTAAATTCAGTTGTCGGGAGTTCGAAGCCGGGAGAGACTTGTGCATACCCTCCCCTTTTTGGCCCATCCAAACGAAGGGATGAACCAATACGGCCTGGAGCGAATGGTTGTCGCCGCCCTTCTCCTTTCACTATTGAAGCAGTATTTTGATGACCTTTGGCCGTATCTTTCAAAGTTTGCCCATCGTCGATGACAGCCATCCGATAATAAGAGAGTGGCAAGAGCTCACGAACCTTACCGCTGTAAGTTGGGTCAGGCTCTTCGAGATTTCTGAGAAATCTATGATCATCTATAGAGATTCCAAGGGGAACAAACGTCGCGTGATCGATACGGGTAGCTTGATTCGCGACCAGACGCACCGGATAGATTGAAGCATCTTCCTCTTTCGGGCGCACTTCAACTTCCCCCTTGAACACGTGAACTTCACTACTACGTTCGCCCACCACTTCGATGGCGAACTCTGTACCGAAATCAACCACTTCAGCATCCGGAGTTTCCACAGTGAAGCCTACACCTTCCGGAGGAACAGTAACCGCTAGGCGTCCTTCGTTTAAGACCATGAACTCGGAGCTGTGAATTTCGAAAGAAGCCGGTGCTTCGATGACAAGATCGACACCCGATTCAAACGTAATTTGAACAAGGCCTTTTTCGAGATCATAACTGCCGGTTTGAATGGTGCTGCCATTACTAAAGTCAGACGATGTGCCGAATATTTTCAAATTGGCAGCCACGCTACGGGTCAGGGAAGCAACCGTTTCCCCCGGTTGCATTTTTGATGGCGTCCTCCATTGCAGCCACAAGGCTAATCCCACCAGCGCAACTAATGCGGCTACGACCAATCGCTTGGATGAACTGAGGGATTGGGGCTGAATTTCGGGTATACTTGAGGAGTGCGGCGACTGGCCTACGCCCAAGACACCGTGTTCCCATGCAAGCATTGCGTGAACCTGACAATATTCGAGATACTGTTTTTTTGCCTCAGGATACTGTTGAATCATCTCCACCAACCGGTGGCTTTGCTCAGGCAATA
>CAJWWL010000266.1 GCA_913048125.1 uncultured Opitutia bacterium
TTGTAGCAGGGTTACCAAGATTATTCTTCCTGATACTATAACCAGTATCGAAGGAAACGCATTTTTTAGATGCGGTCGAATTACTGAAATCAATTTACCAAAATCTCTTAAAACGATCGGGTATGGTGCATTTTCCCAATGTTCTGGGTTAACGAACCTCGTGATTCCTGATGGTGTAAATTCTATCGGCGAGTTAGCTTTTGTAGGATGTTCATTTCTTGAAACAATCACATTTGGTCAAAGTTTAACTACCCTTCCTTACGATGTTTTTCGTTTCTGTGAAAATTTGAATGAAATTATCTTTAAAGGGGATGCGCCTACTCTACTTAAGCGTGAACGCGGCCAAGCAGAGGCGGAGGAAACATCGACCTTTGAAAATTGGGGAACATCTGAGTCCGCGACGGTCATCGCAAAGAGATCAGCAACAGGATTTGGCACTTCTTTTGGTGGACTCCCAGTAAAATATATTGATATGATCGATCCAATCGGTCCAAGCTTACAAATTCAGTTCAGCAGTATAGATAGTACTAGGGTGGCATTTTCTTTTCCTTCAGAGATAGGAAAAAAATACACTATTCAAACTTCCTCAGATTTAATCAATTGGGATCCCATAGAAACCAACATTTCAGGAACTGGTGATATAATTGAGAGGAAATATTCAAACCAACAAAAACAACAATTCTTTAAACTTTTACGAGTGGAGGGATTCAATCCTGACTTCATTAGAACAATCAATTTTAGAAGCGGGGCCCAATCCATCGATCTACAATTTGGATTTTCACCAACTGCAAAGGACGGAAGAGACGAAATGGATATTGCTTCACCATCCAAGGTTCAGGGCCGTTTTTGGGCAGAGTGGGTCGACGCTGAAGGAACTTACTCAAAACAAGTATTCGAGGGAACTCCCAATGATATTGAAGAACATGTTTTTAGAATAAAAGTACCTACTGATCCGCTGACGATCTCATGGGATAATCTTGCCATGTCAGAGGTTTTTACATCAATGACAATTGATAACACTGCTTGGTGGGATAGTGGCGGACCCAGGAATTTGAATATGCTGGTATCAAACAGATTTAACCTTGGCCGGCCACAGTTGGATGTTGACCCAGATAGAGAACTCGTTATTCGGGTTACTCCGAAGAATACTCTCATTACATCTCCAGAGGTTCAGGGCACGACCTTTAATTTGTTATGGGAAGGAGGCGGAAGATCAATTAACGGAAAACTGACCTTTCCGACAGACCTTGAATCAATGGATGATCTACCAGACTGGGCTGAATTCGGCACCCCTTCCACTATTTCGGGAGGGCAATTCACTGTCACTATCGACGGAAATACAACAGTCATCGAAAATCCATCAATCTATTTTTACAAAGGTGGAAATGCGAAATTTGATTACTCAAAAGAACTCATTGGACAAGGCGGATTCGGACCACAAAACCCAAGCCGGTTCTACGGAGATTTTAATATATTCAATGCTGGAGCCGTATTTAGTCCTGTGAATTTCTTCACAATTAGAGATACCAGAGGATTTACATACACACTAAGAAGCATGAAAGTAGACCAGCAATAAATGATGGTAGCTTCCGAATACCGATCCTTAAAAGGATAAATCAGATGGGAGTCTAGTCGTTAATAGATATATATTTTAATTTGATATTAAACGGTTCCAAATAAATACAGGTCAAAGCCGATCTCGTTAAATGACTCTTAGGAAGCAACCTGATCTTTAGTTAATGGTTGATCAAGGGTAAAGATTATGGTTTCCTTTCGTCCATGAAACGCAGAACCTTCCTTCGCACATCCGCCTCCGCCTCTATCATGGCGGGATCTCTTCAAAGTTTATTAGCTCTGGCTGACGACAATGTTTACCGCAAAAATATTGGCCTCCAAATCTATACATTGCGCAATCAGCTCAAGGCAGATCTTAAAGGAACACTCAAGGCAGTAGCCGATGCAGGTTATAAACAGGTCGAGCCTTATGGTTTTCCCGGTGAGCTAGAAATGGTTAACGTGGCAAAAGATTTGGGACTCGGCGTTCATTCCACCCACTTTGATTGGGAGGCTGCCGTGAATCCAAGCGATGACGGGTATTCAGATTTTAAAAAGATTATCGACAAGGCAAAGGGAGCTGGACTTTCACATTTGGTAGTTCCCTACCTTCATAACAAGGACCGAAAGAATCTTGATGATTACAAGCGGGTGGCTGGAAACCTCAATAAGGCTGCAGTAATCGCCAAGAAAGCAGGAATTCAGCTAGCCTATCATAATCATTCCTTTGAGTTCCAGCCGATGCAGGAATCAACAGGTTACGATGTCTTCGTGCAGGAGTTCGGTGACGAGATGATGTTTGAGGTAGATGTTTTTTGGATAAAGGCTGCAAACCTTGATCCGGTAAGTCTTATTAAAGGACTGAGTGGAAGAATTTCTCAGCTTCATCTCAAGGACATCAAGAAAGGAATTAATCTTCCAATCTATGGAGGACTTCCCAAAGACGCATTTAAGGAGTTAGGCAATGGCATGATTCCCATGGAGCCAATCATTGAAGCGGCCAAGGCTGCGGGTGTTGCTCACTGCCATGTAGAGCAGGACCAATCCCCTGACCCCATCGCAAGCATCAAGGAGAGCATGGTCTACCTTAAGGGACTATAGTCTCGCTGAGCGATTTCAGATTCAAAGGATACGCGATTCTGAATAGTTAATTGAGCTCTATCATAAATGATGAACGGCAAAGAAACTTCCCGTAGAAAATTCCTCCGCTCAGGCTCTGCTCTGGCCGGCTTTTTCATTCTACCTTCTGGCCTTCGTGCCAACTCACCCAACGGGCGTCTACAGAGTGCTCACATTGGTGTCGGTGGCAAGGGATCAGTTGATACCGCACAAATCGCAGCGCATCCTAAGACTCAGGTAGTCGCACTCTGTGATGTCGATCGCAACAGCCTAGAAGGCCGTGGCCGAAAACAGAAAACCAATCCCAAAGAGCGTTATCCGGGAGCCAAGAAATTTCAGGACTACCGTGAAATGTTCAACGCCATGGGTGATAAAGTTGATATCGTCTCAGTATCAACTCCAGACCACACTCATTACCCAGCAACCATGAAGGCGATGGAACTCGGTAAGCACGTCTATACCCAGAAGCCACTTACCAACAACATCGCTGAAGCTCGAGCACTGATGTTATCGGCCAGAAAGCACAAGGTCTTCACTCAGATGGGCATTCAGAACCAATCATCAATCGCTTATCGCACCGCCACACATTTTATTCGAAGTGGACTGATCGGAAAAGTTAGCAAGGTGCACGTGTGGTCTTTTAAGAACTGGGGATATGATGGCCCAC
Organism: uncultured Opitutia bacterium; assembly: GCA_913048125.1. Lineage (GTDB taxonomy): Bacteria > Verrucomicrobiota > Verrucomicrobiia > Opitutales > JABJCN01 > JABJCN01. Next base: position 3,341 of record CAJWWL010000266.1, read on the forward strand.
CACATCAAGACGATGATCCTGTGCCGGCGAACCTTGACTGGAACCTATGGCTAGGGACAGCGCCCGAGCGTCCTTTTGTGAAAGGTAAATATCACACCATGGGCTGGCGTCGCTACATGGACTTTGGCTGTGGAACACTCGGCGATATGGGCATCCACATCTTTGACCGTCCCTTTGGCACACTCGATCTAAAACCACCGACATGGGCCAAGGCCACCTGCCGTGCGGCGACCGGCTACGGTCTACCAACCAAGATGATCGTGGACCTCGGATTCAAACCAACGGCGCGCACCACAAACAATTTTTCATGGACTTGGTATGACGGAACCTACGGGCCCCCAGAAAATGACGGAAGCCTTGGAGTTCCAGCAAATAAGAAACTACCTAGTCAAGGAGCGATCTTTGTTGGAGAAGAAGGCAGCATGTTACTTGGTCATATAAACGGCCCCCTTTTCTTTCCCGGCTCGGTGTATGATAAACTCAAGAAGCCTGACCTCCCAAAGAAAGTGAATCACTATAGCAACTGGATAGACGCTATACTGGCCGGAAAAGGAGAGCCAACAGCCCGCTTCGACTACGCAGCACCGCTGACCGAATCAGTCCTTCTAGGTGTAATCGCCGCCCGTTATCCAGGGAAGAAAATCGAATGGAATAGTAAAGAAGGTAAGGTCACCAATATCGAAGAAGCTAACCAATACGTGGCTTTCCAGAACACTCGAAGATTCTAGGATAAGTAATCCCTATTACAAATAGGTAGAGGCTTAGCCCTTTGATTTTTCCTTTTCAGGATTGTGCTTCTTGTCGAGGGCAATGACCTTGTTGGCAACCGCCTTGTAATCAAATTTGAAATCCACTTTAGGCAGTTTGACCTTGGCGATGTCGACCCCATAGATCGTATTCAGCCAAACCAGACCGGCCACGGTCAACAAGACGTCACCGGCGTGTCCCATCCCGTCGCGATAAACTGAATTGCTTTTGGCGACGCGTTTGATTCCGGATAGTTTTCCCTCTGCATGCATATTCCATAACTCAGATGACGCCATACCATAATAGCTGCAGGTGATTTTGTTTTTTGGATACATCGCGCGCAGCTTGAGAATAAGCTCCTTGTGGATCCGGGGCTGAAAGGCTCGGGACATTTTACTGTAAACAGCAAGGGCTTGCTTGCCGCCTTGTTTTGGAGTCTTTCCCCAGGAAAAGCCAATATAAATTTCCACCTCAGGATTACTTTTGAGGGCGTAGTCGATCCATCTTTTATAATCCTTAATCGACCTATTCTCACTGTATAACGTCATGCCGAACAGATCTATTTTTCCAGAGTCCAAGCTCTCCTGAATCTTCAGCCTTGAAGGCTCATGCGCCCACAAAGAACCGGGTGCACCATTCTTTCCACCCCTGAAGACCTCCATCTGAGAGTGCCCCTCAACACCTGCAGCTTTAGCAAGTCCGTTGAAACTACGAGCCACGGGTATAAAAAAACTATGACCTATGAAAAGACAGTTCTTGCCAGTTGTGTCTTGCTCACTCGCGAACCCATTGGAGAAAAAGAGAGCAACGATAAGAATTTTTAAACTGATCCGTTTTGTAAAGGTAGTGAGCGTCATAAAGATCATTCATTAACGTGTATTGGCATCATTTTCAAGCAGGGAAAA
>CAJWWL010000267.1 GCA_913048125.1 uncultured Opitutia bacterium
CGCACTGCTCTGGAAAAACTGCCTGGTGTAGCCAAGATCTACGACCGCAGCACCCGATCGGAAATCGGTCTCGACCACGATCGTGCTGGCGACTTAATTGCCTTTTCTGACGAAGATGCATGGTTCGCCTACTATCACTGGTTTGACGATTCTCGCGCTCCTGACTTTGCCCGTTGCGTGGATGTTCATCGCAAGTATGGATATGACCCTGTGGAGCTATTTCTCGACCCCACGAAGCCGTTGGTCAAGGGGCGTATTCTCTTCAATCTTCTCAAGAAAAAGCTAGGCCTACGCATGCTCATGGATGTGATACCGTTGGACGCCACTCTGGTTAAGGGTTCCCACGGCACCTTGCCCACCAATCGTGACGACTGGGCGGTGCTAATAGGCAACTTCTCTTCTCCTCTAAATGGAGAATATCACGAAGCAACCGAAGTACACGGTCGTCTTCTTGAACGGTTCGCTGAAAGCTAGGTCGAAACAGCATTCGGACCTCTGCTTTACTCCTCAATCTAGAAGAAGCGGTCGCAGGTGTCGGTCGTAAAGGTTTTCGGTGACATTGCGGGAGATGCTAGCCTCACAAGTCTTTAGCATTTCTAAATAGCGATCTCCCATCTTGGCAGCAACCTTGAATCCAACGTGTAGCAGTTGGCGCAAGCTTTGGTTGAAGCCAGGGTTGGATTGGTCGTGGCGTAAGGCAGATGTATATTGCTCTGCCGTCCAGTTGTTGACGGTTTCTGCAGATGGCAACTGGGCGATGTCCACGTCGATGACGGTGGCGTAGGGTTCGCAAAGAGCTTCACGGTTGGCAAGGGCTTCGGTATAAATTTCTTTGGCGAGGACGAGCCCTTCACCACCGGCCTCGGCTAGACCTATCAATTCTTCAAGCCATGTGGTACCAGCAGTCTTTATGTGTAGTCCTGCGCCGGTAGCCTTCAGGGCACGTCGGATGGGTGCGTAAATAGAAAACTTATCGCTTCCTGAATGCACACTCAGTTTTAGCGTCTCGGGCAAACCATAAGTGTGGATCGCATGAGCGATGACTGATAGGTCCTCATTGAACTCTTTTTCGAACTGTTCTAGGTCTCCGACGTAGTCCACTCCCTTATTGAAGCGCCCAGTGAACTTCGGAGCTATGGTCTGAAGGGGTACCTGCTCGTCTGCAAGAGCAGCAAGAATTACAAGCAGTTCTGGTGGGGTCTGTGGGCTGTCCGTCTCGTCCATGGAGACTTCGGTGATAAAGGAGCCTGCACCCTTGGCTGCGAGAATATGACGATAGATGCGGCCGGCTTCAGAAACTGCTTCTAGGTACTTTCCTGCAATTTGCCCAATTTCTTCCCGTGTGGCTTGAATCGGTGAGTCAAGACCTTCAATTACAACCGTGCCGGTAAGTTCTGGATGTCTATCGAGGAAAGCGTTGAGTTGGTCTGGGTCAGCAGGTTGTCCGATTGAGTCAGCGACATCAATTGTGAAGAAATCACTACTTGTCAGGTAGCCGTCAACGATACCAAGATTAATGTGGTCTGCGTCAATATGGAATGGCTGATCCCATCCCGCATCAGCAATAGCGGCTTCTGCTGCTGCGCGTACAGAAGGAGGCTGTGACCCAACAATGCCATGTTCGCGATGGGACTTGTTCCAGACGGGTGTGACGGACGCTCCTTCTTGGCAGGCTTTCGCGCAGGCTGCCAGTTGGGCCTTGGCCTGATGAGCGAAACGGTCGCCCATTCCAAAAGTGAACGGTTCGATTTTTAAATATTTATCCATGGGTTTTGTTTGCGAATGGTCGGCGAAAAGATGGGCGGTCGTGGTTGTGGGTCAAGTTTGGAACGGAGTCTCGAATTGTGGGTTTAGATTATTTTGGTAAATCCTGTATATGAGCTCTGTGGCCTGACGTGCGGACGAACCTAGGATCAATGGATCCCTATCGTGACGTATGGCATCCGCGAAGTCTGCTAGGATAGCTTCATGTCCGGCGGTGTCGGATACTGTTGCGCTTGCAGCACCATCGTGGACTTCAAAGCTCTGGTCTGCAGGATTTTCTATGCCTTCTATATTCCAGTCTGTGAACTGATCATTCACCATAAGAAGCGAACCTTTCTCGGTATGAAGTTCAAAGCGAGTAGGGAATCCAGGTTTACAAAGGGTTGAGGCTGTGAAGTTAATCTGCAGACCGGAACTGTATTGGAGCAGGGCCGTCCCGTGATCGTAGGCTTCGATGTCTCGATCATGTCGATGAAGAAGGCTGGCAACCTTTTCAGGTAACCCGAACCACCAGCACAGTAGGTCTGCATTGTGTGCGGCTTGCTGAATAAATGGACCACCACCGTCGATATTCCATCCACCTCGGTAGGGACCGGAATTGTAATATGCCATGTCGCGATGGAAGCGTACGTCCATGGATGCTGCGTAGGTCTGGCCGAGAACTCCTTTTTCTAGTAACCTTTTGAGGGTAGAATTGTCTGGGCTCATCCGACGCTGGAATGAAACGCTCAACTTCAATCCTGCTTTTTCACAGATTTCTAGGGCTCGATTGGCGCGGTCTGGTGTGGTCTCCAGTACTTTCTCTACAAGTATGTGCATTTGCTTTGCTGCCGCTTGTTCTATCAACTCAAGGTGAGTGCCATTGGGAGTCGCTAGGATCACAGCGTCTGCTGGACAGTCAGCCTCTTCAATGCTTCTAGAAACGGGTGTGTCGCTGCGAAGAGCGTCCGGAAGTCGCCCCGATCTAGAGACCACTCCAGAGATGATAATATCGTCTACACGAGATGAGGCATTTACGTATGCGGCACTTATGCCGCCAGTGCCGACGAGAAGAAAGTTGATGGTTCTTGCCATTTTTTCAGTCCAAAGTCCGCTTCATTAGAGCACAAGTAAATTGCAGTTGCGCAGCATCAATTCGAACCTATCTTGGCAGTACAAAATCATAAACATTTTCTATTAGACTATCCTATGAAACTCACACCATTACTCTTCACCTCTCTATTCTGCGTCATTTCATTGTCTGCATCTAAGCCCGCCTCGATACAGGACATTGCGCTCAAGGACATTGATGGCAAATCCACTTCGCTCAAGGCTTATGCCGGTAAGGTAGTCCTTATGGTCAACGTAGCTTCTGAATGTGGACTAACTCGACAATATCGAAGTATGGAATCGATTTACCGCAAATACAAAAGCCAGGGTTTGGTTGTGCTTGGTTTCCCATGCAATGAGTTTGGTGGCCAAGAACCTGGTTCTAATGCTGAGATCAAAGCCTTTTGCTCGGATCGCTATGATGTAAGCTTTCCTATGATGGATAAGGTCAAGGTTAAGTCTGGTTCCGGTCAACATCCTCTTTACGCCGCACTTACAGGAGAGGGAGGTTGGTTCCCTGGCAATGTGAAGTGGAATTTTGGTAAGTTCCTGATCGGCAGGGATGGTAAGCCGGTCAAGAGGTTTGAGCCCGGTGAAAAACCGGATAGCACCAATGTTGTCGCTGCTATTGAGACCGCACTAAAAGCCAAGTGACAACCCTCCTATGAGATGAGCGCTTCATAAGGCCATCTATGTCTGACGAGACACTCAATCTCACGCCGGAACTCTACCAATACCTAAAGTCGGTTTCGCTTCGGGAACCTGACGTCTTAGTCCGTCTTAGGGAAGAGACTTCTCGTCATCCCAGAGCTGCTATGCAAATCTCACCTGAGCAGGGGCAATTCATGTCCCTGCTTGTCAAGCTACTTGGTGTTCAAAAGGTTCTGGAGATTGGCGTCTTCACTGGTTACAGCTCTACCATTGTTGCACTCGCATTGCCCGATGACGGGCAGATTACCGCCTGTGATATTGATGAGGACTTTACCTCTATCGCTCAAAGATACTGGCAGGAGGCTGGGGTTTCGCAGAAAATTAATCTTAATCTGGCTCCGGCGTTAGAAACTCTGAACAAACTATTGGACCAAGGTGCGGAAGCAACCTACGACATGGCCTTCATCGATGCCGACAAGTGCAATTATCCCAATTATTACGAACCTTGCCTGCGTCTACTCAAGCCTGGAGGTGTACTCCTCGTTGATAATGTCCTGTGGGACGGTCGAGTTGCAGACCTCAGTATTAATGATGTGGATACCGATGGAATCAGACGTCTCAATCAATTGGTTCATGAAGATAGTCGTGTTGATATGAGTCTCATCCCTTTAGGTGATGGACTCACTCTTGTCCGGAAGAAATAGTTTCCCTTGAATCACGTTGTTTTGACAAACTGATGTTTGTTTGCCGCTATGACTTCACTTGCATATCAAGAATACTCTGAACTTTTCGATCCCCGGGTTTAAGTAAGAACCCACAACAAGTACCCAAAATGAAATACATAAGCTCCCTCCTAATCGCCGCTATGGCGGCATCCCTCACTGCAGCTCCACCTGAAGGTGGCAAGGGCAAGAAACCCGGCGGTGATCGTCGTGGCCCTCCACCACAACTCGTCAAAAAGTACGATGCTGACGGTGACGGTAAGCTCAGTGAAGACGAAATGCAAAAAGCCCGTGCTGAGATGGAAGAACGTCGTGCAGCACGCCTCAAGCAATTCGACAAAGACGGTGACGGTAAGCTCACCGGTGACGAGCAAGTGACTGCTCTCAAGGCCATGATGGAAAAGGCTCCAGGCATGAAAAAGAAGATGACTGAAAAGTTTGATTCCGACAAAAGCGGTGACCTTTCAGACGCAGAGATCGCAGAAGCAGCCAAGGGCTTCTTCCGTGGTCCAGGTGGTCCCAAAGGGAAAAAGCCTGGCGCCAAGAAGGGCGAAGGTAAGAAGCCTGGTGCTAAGAAAGGCGAAGGCAAAAAGAAGAAATCCGAATAGACATTTCTCAATTTTTAAAAATCGCCCGAGCTTTGTATAAGGCTCGGGCGTTTTTATACGGGCCAAAGATCTATATCTATTGTTCGATTCTTATCCTGAAGAACCCACCTGCTCCGCTAGCGGGAAC
>CAJWWL010000268.1 GCA_913048125.1 uncultured Opitutia bacterium
AAAGAATCGAACAAAGTCCTCAATTCTTCTCTTTTGCTCGAATAGGCATGGCATTGTTGCTTCTCCGTGGCATAATTTGTGGACAAGGACATGCGGGGTGGGACAATACCGCTTTGGTAGGTGCAGGCATGCCACCCTTGAGTTATCGGTCGGTTCCCTTGTTGGGTGAAGGGCATAACTTTCCTTCAGTTCTCGACGTCATTCCTTACCGCAACCATCGGGATGAAGGGGAGCTGCTGATCCTAGGGAGGAGGGGACAAATTTGGTCGGTTTCGAGGAGTGGGGTGCAAGGAAGCTTGAAGCAGCATCAAGTGGCGTACGTGAGCGAGGACTTCAAAAACAGAATCCAAGGCAAACCGCCGTACAGAAACTTTCAGTTGTTGAGCGGTATCCTCGATCGGGATTGGCCGAAACGCCCCTACATCTATCTAGCCATCCAGCAACAAACTGGGACAGACGGTGAGTGCCGGATTGTACGCTATTCGGTAAGTCGTAAGCCGCGCTTTGCCCTTAAAGGTAATCCCGAAGTCTTGTTTAGCTGGAAGACAATTAATCATAATGGCTGTGATCTACAGTGGGGGCCAACAGATGGCTTCCTTTATATCTCGGCAGGGGACGGATCGGTACAACGTGATCCCGGAAAGGTCGGGCAGCAGGTGCATGTGGTGCGGGGATCGATCTTACGTCTAGACGTTCACAGTAAGCCCGATTCTGGGCGCGCTTATGCAGTGCCAAAGGATAATCCATTTGTAGGAATGGAGGACGTTTTGCCGGAGATTTGGGCCTACGGTCTTCGGAATCCCTGGCGTACTTGTTTTCATCCGATAACCCAAGAGCTCTGGGTGGCGGACAACGGCGATGATCTCTGGGAGATGCTGCATTGTGTGAAGAGCGGTTCCAATGCGGGTTGGTCTTCATTTGAAGGACATCAACCTTTCAATCAAGACCTTCCACTTGGTGGGCCTACACGCACACATTCTGCCCCACGGTTGGTTCATTCCCATTCGGAGCTACGTTCAATCATTGGCGGCGTCTTCTATCGTGGAAAGAAACTTCCGGAGTTGGCTGGACACTATGTGTATGGCTGTTGTGTGACCCGTGAGATTTGGGCCGTTCCGTATGATGCTACCAAAGATGCGTTGGGGAAGCCCTTTCGTATTGCCAAGACCAGTGGCAATACACTGACGGCAGTCCGTGAAGATCACCAGGGAGAACTTGTCTTGCTCTCCCTTTCTGGTCACATCGAAACCTTGGTTGCAATTGAGGAGCAGATAACCAATCGACCTTGGCCTAATACCCTGGAAGACACGGGTCTTTTTAAAGATGTCCAGATGCAACAACCGACCTCCGGGGTGGAGGAGTACAAGGTGCAGGCAGAAGGATGGAACGACGGAGCGAGTGCTCGCCGTTTTGTCGCCTTTCCCGGTAGTCCATTCGTAAACAGGGGCAGCATTCGGTCCCGTAGTAGTCTATGGATTGATCCTGGTGGAGCTTTGGTGAAAACCTTGTATCTGGACAATTCACCGGTGGAGACTCAGGTTCTCTACAATAGTGGAACCTGGCAGGGATACACTTACAAATGGGATGCAGAAGGGAAGACGGCAAGCCTGGTACCGGAGCAAGGCGAGACGGTTGAACTGGAAACGCAGACTTGGCGATACTCTTCGCGTTCTGAATGCATGATTTGCCACAACCAGCGCAGTCTATTCGGGATTGCCTTTACTACTCCTCAACTCAATCGAACGAATGCGGATGGTATTCAGCAGTTGGAGCAGTGGTTGAAGAAGAAGGTCCTGCGCGGTAGTCGTGAATTGGAAAAGCAGCGAATGGTGAAACTGGCGGATCCATATGATCCCAAGAGTGGGACCTTGGAAGAGCGGTCACGGGCATATTTACACGTGAATTGTGCACATTGTCATCACCCTACCGGGATGGGCGGGCGTTCCGCACTGAACCTAGAGTATCACGTCCCTCTGGCGGAAACCGGGATGATCAATGCGACCCCATTAGTCGGTCTACTCGGCAAGTCAGAAGCTAAATTGATTGTACCGGGCAATCCTGGTTTGTCTGAACTCCTAGGACGAATGAATCGACGCGGGCCGGGACAGATGCCCCTTTTGGCTTCCCACCAAATCGATGAAGATGGCGTGACATTAATACGTGATTGGATTCACTCACTTTCTGAGAACAAGTAAGCATAAAAAATATCATTATGAAAAAACGTTACATTGTCGCGGTTGTAACCGCTCTTTTTTATTCATCTACCTGCTATGCGCAGACCACATCCAAGCTGGTAGCTTCGTCAGTTGCCGCAGTTGGTGTACCAAATGCTTCCACGCAGAAGTTCCAAACATTGTTTAACGGCAAAGACCTGAGTGGTTGGAAGGGTAAGGCTGGCCTGTGGCGAGTCGAAAACGGCACTATTGTCGGAGAAACTAAGGCGGAAGCGCCGATTCCGGCCAACACCTTTCTGATTTGGCAGGGTGGTCAGGTGGTGGATTTTGAGTTTTCCTGCCAGGTTAAGTTCACCGGTAATAATTCTGGAGTCCAATACCGAAGCGAAGTCTTTGGTGACCCAGATGATCTGGCTCTGCGCGGTTATCAGGCGGACCTGCATCCCAAGCAGGAGTATTTCGGCATGCTCTATGGTGAAAAATATGGAAAGCGAGGCATCATCGCCAAGCGCGGTCAAAAAGTGGTCGCAAAAGGGGATAAGAAACTGGTCAAAGTGACTGGAGAAGTCGGAGATGGGACCGAGCTTAATGGAGAGGAATGGAATACACTGCGCATCGTGGTAGTAGGCAATCGTATGATCCACCTGGTGAATGATGTAGTCACCGTCGATGTCACTGAGAGCCATCCCGATGCGATTGCCAAAGGTTATCTTGGGCTGCAACTACATAGGGGAAACCCCATGAAGGTGGAGTTTAGGAAACTCAAGTATCGAGCCCTAACCGGTAAGCACGCAAAACAGACTCTCGACGCTGCCTCCAGACTTCACGGGAAATAAGCTGGATTCGCCCTTATTGTTATGGGCACAGCGAATATTACGAGTTTGCCCGTAACGAATGGGGAGGTGATTTCTTTCAGCTCTGTGCTACATCTCTGCTTCCATTCTAATAGTAATAAATAGATGCACAGCCCCTCTACTGGATTGATCACATTCCTGTTTTGTTTTCTCAGTGTTATTCTCTATGCTGAGGATAAACCCAACGTTGTGTTTATCCTCAGCGATGACCAGAGCTGGAGCGACTACGGCTTCATGGGACACCCGCACATCAAAACGCCCAACCTCGACCGGTTGGCAGCGGAGGGGCTCGTGTATGAGCGCGGCTACACGACTGCGGCGATTTGCCGCCCTTCTTTGGCTAGCATCGTTACCGGCCTTTATCCGCACCAAACGGCCGTGCGGGGCAATCGTCCTTTTATGGGTGAAGGCGTTGACCACCTACGACTGCGGGCCAACAAAAAACTGTGGCCCCTGGCCCAAGAGCAATCGAAAGCCATGACCGCCACGCTGGAGCATGCGCCTTCCATGGTAAAACAGCTGCAGGATAACGGGTATGCCACACTTCAGACCGGAAAGTGGTGGGAGGGAGATCCTCGCGACCACGGATTTGACGAGGGTTTTGGCCACGGGATCGGCCGAAAAACCATGGAGCCCATCCACAAATTCGTGGACCTGGCGCAGGAGAACGAACAACCTTTCTTCATCTGGTATGCTGTTTTCCTGCCGCATACTCCGCACAATGCGCCGGATCGGCTCTATCAGAAATACAAAGGCTTGGCCCCGAATGAGTCGACCGCGCGCTATTGGGCTAATGTCGCCTGGCTCGACGAGACCTGTGGCCAACTGGTTCACTACTTGAAAGAAAAGGATCTCTACGAGGACACGCTCTTCGTTTTCAGCGCCGACAACGGGTGGCGTCCTGACCCGAATAAGGTCAGTTGGTATGTGCGGTCGAAAAAAGAACCTGTTGAAGCAGGTATCCGCACACCAATTTTTGTAACTCACAAGAACAAGATTGCACCCCATCGTGATAAGGAAACCTTGGCTAGTAATATTGATATTGCGCCGACGATATTGAAAGCATGCGGCATCGAGCCCGACAAGGCGATGTCCGGGTTGGATCTGAGAAATCAGGAAGCCCTTGCCCAGCGCGACCGCATCTTTGTGGACTTGTATGAGGTGAATGTCCGGGTTGATGCTGTTGAGGATATGGATAGTGATTTAGTCGCGCGTGTCGTTGTTGATGGCTGGGACAAGCTGATCGTTCGACCGGATAGCCATGAGCTCTATGACCTGACAAATGATCCGGACGACCTGATCGATTTCGCAGCACAACAACCCGAAAAGGTTCAAGAATTGTCTGCGTTGATCAAAGACTGGCTTGAAAAAACACCGATGATTTTTCCGTGCAACGGGGCGGGGATCAGAAACAGTAAATAAACATATGAAAGCCCCAGCTGCAGTCTGCCTTGTGTTTTTGATTTTATGCTGTGTTTCTTTTTGGGGCACCGTAAGCCTTGCGAATGCCGGCGAAGAGACGGCAAACAATACAATTATGCTCTGGCCCAAAGACGCAGCGGGTCAGGGTGCTAAAGGCATGGGAACGCCCAAGCCCGATCGTGGCGATGGACACATACGCCTCACCGATGTAACTACGCCTTCATTGCGCTATTTCCCGGCTCCCGCTACAAAGCAGCACGGACCCGCTGTCATTTTATGTCCTGGAGGAGGATACAACCATCTTGTCACAACGAAGATGACTCCGATTGCCGAATGGCTTAACAGTCATGGTATCTCCGCTTTTATCCTGATCTATCGGGTCCCGAAAAAACGCAAAGATGCCTTTGAGGATATTCAGCGAGCTGTCCGGATTGTCCGTGCGCGAGCATCAGAGTGGAACATAGACCCAAAGCGAATTGGAGTGATGGGGTCTTCAGCGGGAGGACACCTT
>CAJWWL010000269.1 GCA_913048125.1 uncultured Opitutia bacterium
CTGTGCGTCTACAAGGAAATCCTGTGCTCGCCCAAGTTCTTTTATTTGGGACTTCCGAGGAACCTGAAGCCAGAGGAAAATGCGAACTTCAAACTGGCCGAGCGACTTGCTTTTTTCCTGTGGTGTTCGGTTCCTGACGAACCGCTGCTCAAGGCGGCAAACGAAGGCGTTCTCACTCAACCTTCTGAACTCGATTCTCAAGTAGAGAGAATGTTAAAAAACAAGAAATCAAGGAGATGGGTGGAACGCTTTGCTGATCAATGGTTGCAAACCGCGCTACTGGGTAATGTTTCGGTTGACCGCAACTACTACCCCAAATTTAAGGATTCGATCAAAGATCTGATGCATCGGGAAACCTACGAAGCCGTAAACGATGTATTTCGAAACGGTGCCTCAGCTTTGAACTTCTTGAAAGCGGATCACGTATTCGTCAATCAGACCTTAGCCTCTTATTACAGGCTTGGAGGCGTAAGGGGCGAAGAATTCCAAAAGGTCGCGGTGGATGAAAAATCTCACCGCGGGGGTTTGCTGACTCAAGGGACGTTTCTAATCGGCAATTCCGACGGTATGAATTCCCATGCCATTCTGCGAGGGGTTTGGCTCGCAGACGTGATCCTTAACGATCCACCTCCCGATCCGCCCGCAAACGTGCCCCCGCTCGATGAAAACATTCCCGGGTTTGAAAAGATGACCCTCAACCAAAAGCTCTTTGCCCATCGCAACAACGATGCCTGCAAGAGTTGTCACCGTAAAATCGACCCATGGGGAATACCCTTTGAAGCTTTCGATGCGAGCGGACTTCGGCGGACCAAAGTATTGGTCGTTTCCAAAGCATCCAAACCGCCGAAGGATCAGGAGGTCCCTCAAAAAAAGACCAAGAAACCCGCCTTCGAAAAAAGTTATCTGGAGATCGAGCACAAATCCACACTGCCGGATGGCGTGGAGGTTGATGGGATCGAAAAACTAAAGGAGTATCTGATCAATCATCGGAAAAGAGATTTTGCCGAAGGTTTGGTGGAGCGAATTCTTGCTTATGGACTCTCCAGAGACCTTGATTTTCATGATGAAGAACTGGTGAACGAGTTGGTTGACCACTTTGAGTCAAGCGGGTACTCTGTGCCTGAATTAATCGGAGAAATTGTTTCAAACGAGAAGTTTTCGAAGAGGAATTAGAAAGAAGAACTATGGCATCCAAATCTTGGCATTTTGGTCGAAGAACTTTTCTGAGAGGGGCGGGCGTTTCTCTAGGCCTCCCTTTCCTCAACGCCATGGCAGGTGCGAGCGAAAGTAAAGCTCTTGCCGCGTTGCCCAAACGGGCGGCCTTCATCTTTTTCCCCAATGGGGTAAGCCTACCGACCGAAAAGGATCCGCAGCACGAGGACTGGTACTGGTTTCCAAAAGGTGAAGGAAGAAATTATGAGTTCAGGAAAAGCCAAGAGGCTTTAAACCCTTATCGCGATGACCTTTCCGTTGTCTCCGGACTATCTCATCCCTTGAACCGAAACAGTGGAGACGCCCACGTCAATCCGACGGGCTTTTTGACATCCAAGGAAATGATCAAGGGTAAGACTGCCCTGAACTCGATTTCCATTGATCAAGCGATTGCCAATTACCATGAGGGCAAGACGCAATTGGCATCTATGCCGCTTTCGACCGTCGGTGGAGTCGGTAGTTTAACCAGAAACTATACCTTGTCCTACGATAAGGATGGAAAAGGAATTCCCGCCTGGTCGAACTTGAAGGAAATCTACGAGCGCATGTACGTCGCAAGCAATCCGGCGGCTTTGGCCCGTTTGAAGGGAAAAACACATTTGCTAAACGAAATTCACGAGGATGCGAAGGACCTGAGCCGAAATCTTGGGAAGGAAGATCAGGGCACTCTAGATGAGTACCTGCAAGCGGTTTCCGAATTGGAAAAGAAAATTGCCAACGACCGTCTCTGGGCGAAAAAAGAATCCGCGACCGCTCCCCCTGAAATCAAATTGGACATAGAGTTTACCGATGTTGAGAACTATATCCGAACGATGTACGACTTGATGTTCATAGCTTTCAAGTCGGATATTTCCCGTGTCGCAACTTACCAAATCGCTTCCGAAGGCGGTACCGCTCCCACCAACAATCTCTCAAAACGTATTGGGCTCACAAAAGATCTTCACCAGTTGAGTCATTCCGCAGCCAAAGGAAAAGAAGGCTTCAAGGACTGGGGGATATGGGATCAATTCGTTGCCAAACAATTAGCATACTTCATTGATCGCCTGAAGGGCACATCTGAGGGTGACGGCAGTTTGCTCGATCGGTGTCTCATCTTTCAGGGTGCAGCGACCTCTAGGGTTCACGACAATACAAACTTTCCGATTCTTATGGCTGGTGGAAAACAGATGGGGCACAAGACCGGACAGTTCATCACCTATGACGAACAGAAGAACAACCTCGCCAACCTGTTCGTCCGTATTGGAAATGCAATGGATGTCCCGATGACAAAATTTGGTGACAGCACTGGCATCTCCATGAGCGAGCTTTTTGGGTGAGGTCAAAAAAAGAAAATACAGCGAGCACTTCCCTTCTGAAGCTTTAGGGATGCATTTCCGAATATCCAGTAATTCGATTTTTTGAGAGATGAAGTAACACAACTGAAATTCATAGTTGATTGGAGTACTTCTCCGGTGAACCTTTGAAAATTGCTAAGTTGGCTAATTTCCGTGAAAGTGAACCTTAGTGGATATTAGGTTCTCAAGCCTCAACAAAAGACCCCTGCAATCCTTAAAACCTCTCTAAAACCAATTAAGATGAAACTGGCTACGCTCCTAAATGCTGGAACTTTCGGTCTATTTGCACTAGCTGCGAAGGCAGAATACCCGCTCAAACCAATTCCTTTCCATGAAGTTGAGATGACCAGTGAATTCTGGCGCCCACGTTTGGAGACACAGCGTAAAGTCCTAGTTCCATTCGCCTTTGGCAAAACAGAGCCGGGTGTAGCACATCTTCAAGCAGCTGCAGACCATCTGGCAGGTAAGAAAGTGGATGGTCACCGTCCACACCGCTTTATCGACTCAGACCTCTATAAGGTTATGGAGGGTGCGGCATATCTTGCAAAGCTTAAGGATGACCCAGAACTAGAGGCGCAATTTGACCGAATTGTTGACGTCATTGCTGAGGCTCAAGAACCCGACGGCTATCTCTACCCTTCACACACAACTGGTGTCGGTGGTGAAAAGCACATGATGGGTGACAAGCCCTACACCTTTGTCGTCCACAGCCATGAGTTGTATAACATGGGTCACCTCTATGAGGCAGCGATCGCGTATTATCAAGCCACTGGAAAAGACAAGCTTCTAAAGGTTGCGGAGAAGAACGCACGACACGTTAATAAAGTCTTTTTTGAAGGCGGCGACCCACGTTATAACAATGGCAAACCCATCAAGCAGGCGCCTGGACACCAGGAACCCGAACTCGCTCTGGTTAGATTGTACCGCGTAACAGGAGAAAAGCTCTATCTTGATATGGCTAGAAAGTTCCTCGAAATTCGAGGCATCACATATGTGCCGGACGGAGAAGGTGTAATGTCCCCTACCTATGCCCAGCAACATAAACCAGTTACCGAGCAAAGCGAAGCCGTAGGCCATGCTGTACGGGCAACCTATCTATACTCAGGCATGGCAGACGTCAGCGTACTTACTGGCAATACCGCTTATTCTAAGGCGCTGGACCGTATCTGGGCGAATATTGTAAACACCCGCATGCACATTACGGGGGGACTTGGCGCCGTACATGGAATCGAAGGCTTTGGTCCACAGTATGAGCTTCCAAATGACCATGCATTCAATGAAACCTGCGCTGCTGTCGGGAATGTTCTTTTTAACTACAGGATGTTTCTACTGCATAAGGATGCCAAGTATCTAGATGTTGCCGAAGTTGCGCTACTTAATAACGTGCTGGCGGCAGTAAACCTGGAGGGTAATAAATTCTTCTATGTCAACCCGCTAGCTGCTGACGGAAAGTACCCCTTCAACCACGGCACCGCTGGAAGAGCACCCTGGTTCGGCACTGCTTGTTGCCCAAGCAACATGGCTCGCCTACTACCCCAAGTTCAAGGCATGACCTACGCCCAAGATGAAGAAAATGTATATGTCACCTTCTATGCGGGCTCATCAACCACGGCCAACGTTGCTGGAATCCCAGTCACTTTAACCCAAAAGACGAACTATCCTAACGACGGTAAAATCCAATTACGCATCGCCCCTCGTAGTCCTGCGAAATTTAAACTACAACTACGCATCCCCACCTGGGCGCGTGATCGTTTCGTGCCGGGAGAATTATATACCTACGCCAAAGCTGCGGAAGAGCAACCCGTCCTACGAGTCAATGGTAAGAAAGTAGACTATAAGATCGAAAAGGGCTTCGCTGTGATCGAGCGAACTTGGAAGAAAGGTGATCAAGTGGAACTTGATCTACCCATGTCCGTAAAGGTCAGCCATTGTCACAAAGCTGTCGAAGCTAATCACAATCGTATCGCACTAACCCGAGGTCCCTTTGTTCTATGTGCCGAAGGGCTCGATAACGAAGGAGCAACACAGCGTTTCTTTTTCGATAGTGACGCTCCAGATCTCTCAGACTCAACAATCGGTAAGGCAAATACCCCTCATGGTTCATTTGTTCAGACAACCGTTGAGGTTAATGAGCTGACAAGGTCTGGAGGCGCAAAGTCAGCTACAATGAAGCTGATTCATTACTAAAAGAATTAATGCAGCTGCAACAAGAATTTTATCAGCTATAGGATCCAAAAGCTCTCCTAATTTTGACTCTTCCTTAAACATTCTGGCTAAAAGACCATCAAGGTAGTCCGTGAAGCTTGCTAACGCGAATAAAAAGAATGGAATTAAATCACCAAAAAAACCTGGAATAAAAAATGTCAAAACAAAAATAGGAACAA
>CAJWWL010000270.1 GCA_913048125.1 uncultured Opitutia bacterium
CACTTGGCCCAATACGCATGCTGAGATGACGATTGCTGCTCTAGAAGCTGGCAAGCACGTACTTTGCGAAGCCCGAATGGCTGCTGATCTTTCTCAAGCACAATCTATGCTTGATGCTAGTCTGAATCATCCCGAACTTGTTGCGCAGTTAGTTCCTTCTCCACTTTCGTTAAATCTGGATGCTAGCATTTCCGAGTTCGTTTCCGGAGAAACTTTGGGTGAATTGCTAGAGGTTTTTGTCTGTCATACGTTTGCCGACTACCAAAACCCTGATGAACCGCTTCCCTGGAGACTTGATCGACGACTTAGCGGTGTAAATGCTCTTACCCTAGGCATTCTTCACGAGATGGTTCAACGTTGGATACCCGAGGAGCCTAAAGTAAAACATGCTTCTGCAGGAGTTTTTACAAAAGAACGTCTCGAAGAATCTACTGGTCAATTTTTAAAGGTGGACCTACCCGAGTCCTTGGATGTGGTCGCCTCCTATCAATGCGGTGCTAGGTTAGTTTATCACATTAGTGGCGTTGATGCCGCACCACCTAGGTTGGAAGTTCGCATCAGTGGAACTGCAGGGTCCATCTTCATTGATCTTGCTCAGCAGACCATCACTCTCTTTGGCAATGGAAGGGAATCTGGTGAGGCACAAAGCATCCCATCAACTGAGAAACGTGGTTGGCAGGTAGAGAAAGACTTTATTTCTAGCATCCGCAATGCCGTGCCTGTAAAACTAACAGACTTTAAATCTGGTCTGCGCTACATGCGATTCAGTCAAGCAGTTGATGATGCATGGAGGCTAAGTTAGTCAAGAGTCCTCATCGGCTTCATCTTCCAAAGCGCCTAAGGTTCCATCAGTAAGGAGCTGAATAAATTGTTTGAGAGCCGGTTGGACGACTCGGCCTTTTCTACGAATTATGGCTAATGGTCGAACAAGCTCTTTGTCCTTGATAGAGATTTTCTTAAGTTGCCCCTGCTGTACTTCGCGTTGGATTGTTTTTTCGGGAAGTAGAGCAATGCCAAGGTTGATTTCGACTGCGCGCTTTATCGTTTCGATGTTGTCGAACTCCATGACAGTGCGCAATTCCACGTCACTAGCTTCGAGCATTTCATCTACGCTCTGTCTGGTTGGAATATCCTTGTCGAATCCAATGACACGGTAACCTTTGAGCTCAGAAACCTCAATAGATGTATGTTTTGAAAGTGGGTGATCCGGGCTGGCTGCAAGCACAAGACGCTCTTTCGCAAATGGGATGATATCTACGCCCTTCATCTTTTCAGGGAAGGCCACTAAACCCATATCTACTGCACCTTGAAGAACATCTTCGTAAATCAGATTTGCTCTGCGATATTCAACGCGAACATTTACGGATGGGAACTCCTTCATGAAGTCTTTAAGGTACTCTGGAAGCTCGTGCAGACCGATGCTGTATATTGTTGAGATGTGGATATTGCCACTGAGCACCTGCTTCATCTCAAGCAATTCACTTTTCAACTCATCATACACTTGGAGAATCTCTTTGAATCCATGATGCAGGCTGTTGCCTTCGCGTGTCAGTTTAAACTGCTTTTGCGTGCGATCGATGATCAGTGCGTTGAAGTGCTTCTCCATGGCGCGCAATTGTTGGCTTACTGCGGATTGAGTGATGCCATTGAGTTTTGCTGCTTTGGAAAAGCTTTTGCTCTGGACGAGGTCGCAGAAGATTTTCAGGTTTTCTAGATGCATTTGATTTGCTAGGCTATTATGTTCACTTATTGAACGACGCACACTTAAAATAGGTTTTCTAATAAGCGCAAGTTGCTATGAAAAAAACTTATGCACTCCTTTTCACAATTTAAAGAAGCACTAGAGCGGTTGCGCTCAGATCTCGATAGCTACTCCCTTGATGCAGGGCGAGAAGTGGGCTCAGTGCAGATTCTACCTGTAACTAAACGCCAGCCTTTGGAAGCTGTAGGATTTGCACATCGTTTGGGTTTAGCCGTAGTAGGGGAGAATGTTGTTCAGGAGGCTGCTGTTAAAATCCAAGATTTTCGTAAAGAAATGACGTGGGAGTTGATCGGGCACCTGCAATCAAACAAAGCCCGTATCGCGGTAGAACTGTTCAATCGTATTCAGACGGTTGATAATCTAAAGCTACTTCGCCGACTAGACAGGTTTGCCTCTGAGGCTTGTAAGCAGCAGCGAATTCTTCTACAAATTAACACTTCCCAAGATCCCGCCAAATACGGTGTTCCTCCGGAGGATGCCGATCAACTCGTTGAAACTGCTCTCGATCTTGAAAATATAATTTTGGAGGGCTTCATGACGATAGGTCTTCAATCGTCTGATCCCGCCGTTGCAGAGAAGACTTTTTACTCCCTTAGAGAGCTCCGGGATCGTCTCGAAGAGGACTTCAAAAATCCATTTCCCGAACTTTCCATGGGTATGAGTGGTGACCTCGAACCAGCTGTCCGAGCAGGCAGTACTATTGTTCGAGTAGGAACCGCTCTATTTGGAGAACGTCCTCCAAGGTTTTAGCTGTATTGCTTTTCCAATTGACGCCGCAATCCTCCAGACCAACGCTAAGTATCAACACTTCGCACTGATGTCAAAAATCACTAAAGCCCGAAAAGAGGCATACCTCAAACTCCTCGATGATGAGGGACTTGAGGTTCGACGTGGTTTGCTCAATGCCTTTCGCCAACATGGTGAATCTGCTACCGAATTTCTCACTGAAATCCTAGATAGGCATGGCAGTAACTTCGGTCGGCACGCTCGCTTCTTTCTGCACGAGCTTGGTGCAATCAACACCGTTTCCGAGTTTAGGGACTTCATTGATTCGCTACATTACGAGTTGGAGACTGGACTCTTGATGCTCGAGCGCACTGTTCATCCCAATACCGAGATCGAGGACTACCACCGTGTTCTAGACGCCATGGCTGAACGTGTCAGGGAACTTCACGTGGAGGGCACCTCCAGCTTGGAGGTCTGTAAGATACTCAATCGTGTCATCTTCCATGAATTTGAATTTCGGGGAGAAAAGGAGGATTTCTACAACCCTGATAACAGCTTTCTTGGTAAGGTTTTGGATAATCGTCGCGGTATTCCACTTACACTTTCCGTTGTCTATTTATTAGTCGCTGATCGTTTCGGTTTTCAGTTAGAACCAATTGGCTTCCCCGTTCGGTTCATGCTGGGATGCTTCGAAGAGGAAGTCCCTTTCTACATAGATCCCTTTTCAGGAGGCACTCTGCTTTCTCGAGGTGATGTCGAATCTTTCCTTTGGGAAAACAAAACCACTCCTATGGACTCCTATTTTCAGCCTACACCGGTCGGTGAGATCATCTGTCGCAGTTGCCGAAACCTCGTGCATCAGTACCAACTTGCTGACAACACCCAGATGATGGATCGGTTCACTTCTTTTGTCGATGAGTTCGAGCGTGTCTACCGCGAGCATTCCACCTTGGAATAGGGTCTACAACCTCCAAGATTTGGAAAATTGGTCTTTTAAGGGTCCATCTCTTGCTGTTTTAGGTCATCCTATTGCCCACTCCCTATCTCCACAGATCCACAACGCTGCTCTGCAGCAAATGGGTCCTCAGTTCGCCGGATGGAGATATTTTGCATTTGACGTTCCAGTGGAACATCTGGGCGAAGGTCTAACGCTCTTCCATCAAAAGAATTTTCAAGGAATCAACCTTACGATTCCGCACAAGGTTGAGGCGCTAAGTGTCGCTGCTGATATTGATCCTGTTGCAAAAAAAATGGGAGCAGTGAACACACTCATTCGCCAAGAACAAGGCTACCTAGGTAGAAATACCGATGGGTTTGGTATTCAGAATGCCCTTCTCGAAGAGTTAAGCAGCGAACTTTCTGGCGCAGACATTATAATTCTTGGGGCTGGTGGTGCTGCCAGGGCAACAGTAGTTCAATGTCTCGAGTCGAATTGCAATAAGGTTTGGGTCGGCAACAGATCAGAGGAGCGCCTGTCTGAACTGATTCATTCTCTAGGCGGAGAAAATCCTAAGGTTTCGACATTCCCTTTATCTGCTCCTCCGAAGTCACTGCCTACTAGTTCGATCCTGATCAATGCGACTTCGCTCGGTCTCCGACCTGATGACCCTTCGCCAGCGGATTTATCAACTTTCCCTCGCAATCTGCGTGTGTACGACATGATCTACAATCCCCCTGAAACTGCCTTACTTGCACAAGCTCGAAAGCTTGGAATGCCTGCTGCCAATGGACTCTCAATGCTAGTGCATCAGGCCGCAAAATCTCTTAGCTACTGGACTGATTCTAAAGTGCCCGTGAACACTATGTTTCAAGCCCTAGCCGATTCCAAATAATTACCTACATCCCAAAATTCCCTGTCTGAAAATCTCCAGCTTCTCACCCAGTATTATCCTTGGGTGCTCAATCTTTTCTTTTTTTGCCTTGGTGCCTGCCTAGGAAGTTTCTTCAACGTTTGTATCTATCGTCTACCAGCTGGTAAGTCAGTTATTTCTCCTAGATCGCAATGCGCTTGTGGTTCACCTATCGCATGGTTCGATAATCTACCTGTCATCTCTTGGTTTATTCTAGGTGGTAAGGCTCGTTGCTGTGATCTCACCTTCAGCGCACGCTATCCATTTGTAGAAGCGGTAACCGGAGTGCTTTTCCTTCTATCTTGGTGGCTGTTTGGTGCAGAAAACCCAACCTATGCTTTGGGCGTAATGCTTCTTTGTAGTTTTCTGATCCCAGCTATCTTCATTGATCTCGACCATATGATTATCCCCGACATTTTTTCTATCGGTGGTACTTTGGCAGGGGTTGCCTTTTCTTGCATATTTCCAGCATTGCACGGCATAGAAGGACAAGCTTTGGTGGCTGGGATATTTGGTGGAGTGGAAGGGGTACTAGGGCTGCTTGTCGGTTCCGCCACGATCTACTGGATTGGCATTCTTGGAGAAATTCTT
>CAJWWL010000271.1 GCA_913048125.1 uncultured Opitutia bacterium
GTACCATTTAACGTATCCGTTTTCAAGTTCGATGATGGAGTCTTTTTGAGAAGTGCGATACGTTCCAGCCAAACCTCGATCAACGTAGTAGACTGGTGTCCGCCCAGACATTTCAGAGTAAGCATTGCACCATTTCACGCAATCACTCCAGCTAACGTAATTTACTGGAAAAGAAGGATTATCAATACGGTAAGCTTCGATAACACGGCTTTTTTCATCTCGTGCAAAAAGCACAGCATTGAATGCCTCCAGCTTTTTGTCATACTCCTTTCGATTAAGATCGGAAGGATTGGCGTTGTAGTTGTTAAAGGCATTTTCTAGCTTGCGATATGCCGTGGCAGTTATCTCCGCATCGAGATATTCTAGACTATCGAATTGATAGGCAAATTGGTCTCTCTGATCTTCGGGTTTGTCAGGACGCGTGAGGGCCCAATCAACCACTTGATTCCAGAGCTGATTGGTAACCTCGAATTGGCTGATATAGTAGGGAGAGAGGTCAACGTTTTGCTGTGGATATTCATCATCATAACCTTGTCGATGATCATACTCACCATTACCATTGGAATCCTCAAAAGGTTCGTTTGCATCATATTTACCGTCGTTATCAAAGTCAGTAAAAACTTCAGCACCATTTATGCCTCCCATCTTAAAGATACCTTGAGGTATAAGAACCATACCAGATGGCGGAGACTCAAAAACCCAAGATAGATCAGTAGGAAATAGATCAGGAAGCTTATACCAAAGCATCCATTCCCCTTTTTGAAAGTCGTGAAAAAATTCACCTCTAGAATCTTGGTCATAAAAGTAAAATCCGCCAGATTTGTGCACGTAGAAGAAGTCAAAATGGTTCTGACTGGTCCAAATCCAATTATTGTTAAGCTTAAGGCTATAAAACCAAATGCTTCCTAGATCCTCTGCAACGGGGTAAAGCCATCCATGGTCAAGATGATAGATCCAATTAGACCAGGGAAAAAAGGCACCGAAATTCTCTATGTACTTCCAACCTTCAATTTCCTCTGGTTGCCATTCGTCCCACTCATTGCCTAATCCAACTGTTTCCCTCAGAGAGTCAGCATCTATCCAAGGGGTTTCGGCTTGAACTCTAACACAGGCAGATATCGAAAAAAGGAAAATTAAACTAGTCAGCCGAAAGGGAGTCATGGAGTACAGGAGCTTACAAACTCAAGGAAGAAGATAAGCCAAAAAAAGAGTTTCTGCAAGTGTTGAAGAAATGAGCGAGATAACTAGGAACAGAAAATGGAGCAACATTTTTCAAATATGGAGCCACCTTAATGAGATAGAATTGCTGATTCTAGAATCGATCGGTAAGTAACAACAGTGCGCTGCCAAGAAAAAGTTTCTGCATGTTTAAGAAATAGCTCTTTATCAGTTGCGTAAGATAGACGATCCTGTATTGCTTGAGCCATGCGGTCTGAATCCCCAGCAGGGACAAGTTGCCCCAGAGAAGAGTCTTTCAACACCTCCTTGATACCGCCCACATCAGTTGAGACCACTTGCAATCCACATGAAAAAGCTTCGAGAAGAACATTCGGCAATCCTTCGTTAATACTGGGAATACAAAGTAAATCAACGGCGCGCATAAGATCAGCAACCTGAGCGGAACTCTGCCTCCCTAGAAGAGTTACGATATCAGTGAGTCCTAATTTCCTTAAAGTGGATTCCACCTTATCCTTGAGAGGACCTTCCCCGACCATGAGAAGCTTAATATCATATCCTGAAACAGTCTGACGCAGCTTGGCGACAGCTTGAAGTAGAAGAACGGGATTCTTAACTGGATAGTAATTACCCACGAAAAGTAGGTAGCGACTAGAGACTGACAAACCAAGGGTTTGCCTAATGGCTTCTGTGTTCCCTGGATAGAAGACGCGCGTATCTACACCGTTGTAAACGGGCTGCAATTTTTCTCGAGAGACACCAGCATCCTCTAGTAACTGCGCAAGCTGGGCGCTACGAGTAATGACTTTATAGCAATGCGCAAAGGCTTTGGGAATTAGTCTCCGACGCAAGGGCATCCGTAAGTGAATATGAACATCAGATCCCTGTGTAATAGCAACGATCGGCAACCCAAACTCCTGCGCAATAGGCACAACAGCGCACGTGTCAGGGTAAGCCCATGAGGCCAATAAAACATCTGGTTGAAAGGTGGAGACCAAGTCCTCAAAAGGCTTACGAACAGCTGCACGCAATAGATGGTGATTCACAGAACTGCCCACCTTAGGGATGTATCTGAAGTGACGGAATATTGGCTTGAATCGGGCGTCCTGCTCCCGTGCACAAACTGGTGGAGGTGTTCGAAAAGGTAACAGCGGTCTAGGCGAAATCACACGAACTTCTGCAGACTCTGCTAATCGATGTAGCAGGTTGGCATTGTCCTGCCCCCGATAAACTTCCCTATCATCGGGAAACAAGTTTGAGTGGAAGAGTATCTTCACCGAACAGCACGGAGCTTATAGCGATAATCTCTATATTGCCCAGGATCACCCTCTTCACCAGCTTCGGCGGCGAGAATGATGTTCACCATCTCACGTGATGAAACAAAATGAAGGGCCAAGCCATCTTTTTGAGCGCAATAGCAGGCAACTTGTTCGTAGAACTCCTGAAGCTTACCACCAAGTAACATGTTCATATTGGAGGGCTTACAACCATGAGTATGTAATTTTACAAATAGCCAATCTGGTCGCCCTTCCACATGAATGTTGCTCTTTAGCCACAGTTTAAACCTATCTAAATTAGGAGGATTAGCCTCAGTTAGATCTCCATTCTCTAGCCGAGGAAGAACGCCCGCCTTACGTCTTTTCCAGTTTAGATTTAGCGGTCCTTGAACCATGAGAAGGCATGCCTTCGGAGAATTAAGACAAGCACGAACAGGGTTGCCGAAATCGTGCGCTCTGGGCGTGCCCGTATCGCGCGCATAATAAATAGTGTTCACCTTCTTGGACTGGCAACGGTCTGGCGCAGAAGGCATGGTAAAGTCAGCATAGCATCCAGTATTGCGCAGAACAGATAACTCGTTGTTCACCCCACAGAACCGGCCTTCTGGATGTGAGTTGCATATGGCCCAATTGCCATGGATGAAGCCGTAAGCGAGCCCTTCTGGTCCAACAGAAAGAAGACCATGTTCAGCCAAATGGTCCCTACCTCTAACAAGTTGATCACGCAAGGTAAGCGCAGTATCACCATCATGGTGTAGATGGATCTCTACCTCACCAGCACCGGACGAACAAAGCTTCGTCAATTCCGCAACCACCAAATTATCATACTGTTCAACTGGAAAAAAGAAGGTATGAACCGGCGGAAGGCCATCGCAGTCTCGAGCGATAGATTGTACTTTTGGGTAGGCATCCTGCCAACGAGAAAGCCTCTGAAGTGCCTCCTCTTGACCACGAGTAGCTTGATGCCAGGGTTCATAATGGTCACACACAGCGAGAAGAATATGAGTTGTCCGATCCCTGCTGGGTTTTCTTCTTTTGTGCGCCAAGTAACCTGGCAACCAAAGATCCATGGCCTTTATCATCAAAGAAGAATTTGAATAGGCTATGGAGTTCCCACAAGAAGAAAACTTCAACCAGACTTAGCCCAACCAGACTTGTAGCCACCGGAAATATAATACACAAAGCCCCAGACTATCATCCAAGATAGAAACAAGAAACCTGCTGGCACAGTGAATAAGGGTGAGCGCAGATTACGAAAGGCAATACCAAAGATGGCCAACAAATATAACGAGACCTGCGCCCAAAGAGCAAAAAAGTAGAAAGGGACATCCTTTAAGATCAAGTTTCCAGCCAGAATAGTCACAAGGGAAACTGGAGTAAACAAACGACTGTACTTGTGGGAGGCAAGCTTCCACCAGAGTCTGAACTTCCAAGGTAACAGCCATTCCGAATAGCGAAAAAGCATCTGGAAATTACCTGCAAGAGTGCGAGCTTTACGATATTTTTCCCGCTTAACGTCCAGTCTCTGTGGATCATAAGCACGAGCCTCGGCATCAAAGAGAACTCGGCGACCACCAGTTACCGCTTGCATCGGAATAATGACATCATCCAAAAGTGTGTCTTGCGGTATGGGCGAATAACATTCTCGGCGCAAGGCATAGATGGCCCCTGTACAACCAATACAAGAGTCAAGCTTTGCTTCAGCATTGCGAAGGGACCTTTCAAGCTTCCAGTAAAAATCAATCCCCTTCGCAGCACCGCCAATAGACCCATGTGGGAAAAGTTGTCCACTTACAGCGACAACGGATGAATCATTGAAATGACGCACCAATTTTTTGATGGCATCAGCAGCAAAAGTCTGGCGGGCATCTGCGAATAACAGCAGATCCCCAGTAGCCTTAGCTGCAGCCATATTAAGGCAGGCGGGCTTACCGGACTTATCCCTTCGCTCTAAAATACTTACCCTATCAAGCCCAAAGGACTTTACTGTCTGTACAGTGAAGTCGGAAGAACCATCAGAAACAACAAGGATGTCCAAAAGGCTTTCTGGGTATTCGCACTCGAGAATATTTTTAATACGGTCTCGAATACGATCTTCCTCGTTGTGCGCAGCGATCAGAACAGTTACTGAAAACTGCTCTTCCGAGCTGAGCTTTGTAGGTTTTTTCGGATAGAGCCTAGCCAACACAAAGATCGAAGCAGGATATAAGGCAAAGGTCCAAGCGCATTGCAAAATACCAGTCCAGAACATAACAATCCCAACCGACTCTAGGGACCAGTCAACGATAGCAATCATATTGAAAAGATGAACAGAGTAACCTAAAATTCAGCGAGAATCATCTGATGCCAACAATATAGACCAACCTTCAGGAGACCTAGCATAATCAAGATATCTATTATCCCAATCTTACTCCAACTGATCCCTGGGTTACGAGGTTGA
>CAJWWL010000272.1 GCA_913048125.1 uncultured Opitutia bacterium
TCGCCTCGACGACGCGGCAGCCCATAGCCATAGGCCTCCAGATCGTCTCCATACAGGCGCTCCAATCGCGCCAAATCGTCTTTGCTGTAGGCGTCGTCCCAGCGTTTGGCCAGCCGTTGCCGAAACTGATCGTCGTAGCGTTGCAACTCCTGCTGGATCCGCTGGAGACGTTCGACAGGCAGCAACGGCTCGAGCAACGGCGGCAAAGCCTTGATCAACTGATCACGATCCAACCGCTGATTGAACAGCTCAGCCTCACCAAGCCAGTGCTACATTTGAAACACGTCGAGCAATGGTAGAACTGACGTTTGAGAATATCGAAGCCTATTTGAAGGGCGAGCCGTTGATAACACCGGTGCCAGAATGCTCCTGAGACAATGTTATAACCTGGCTGCCAAAGAGGAGAATACTCAATTTTAGACCAAGATATCTTTGACAACATGGCCGTGTACATCGGTGAGACGCATATCCCGGCCGCTGAAACGGAAAGTAGAGCGCTCGTGATCAAGCCCCATGAGATGTAACATCGTAGCATGAAGATCATGAATCTCCAATTTGTTTTCAACTACGTAGTAGCCAAAGTCATCTGTTTTACCGTAGGTATGACCACCCTTAACGCCACCGCCAGCCATCCATAGGCTGAAGGCGAATGGATGGTGGTCGCGACCATCTCTACCTTGTGCGAAAGGAGTGCGCCCAAACTCACCAGTCCATACAATCAAGGTCTCATCAAGCATACCTTGTTGCTTCAAGTCCTTGATGAGTCCTGCGATTGGCTGGTCTACAGATAAGGCGTTGCCGGCGTGGCCCTTACGAAGACCACCATGCTGATCCCAACGATCACCAGAGCCTCCCGGACATGTCAGTTCAATAAAGCGTACACCACGTTGGACAAGGCGACGAGCCAGCAAGCAGGAACGACCAAATGTCTGGGTGTGCTTATTCGAATGGTTGAGACCATACATCTCTTTAATTTGCTCAGACTCATCTTTGAGATCCATGAGCTCAGGAATTGCCATTTGCATCTTGTAGGCTAACTCGTAGTTGGCAACCGCTGACTCAAGGACATCTTGTCGACCCGCACGACCAAGATTCTTTTTATCGAGTATCCGCATGAGATCAAACTTGCTGTCTTGAATTTCGACAGAACGATCCGCTCGACGAGCGTTAGATACGGGAGGATCTGATGGACGGAAGACACTGCCTTGATAGGCCGCAGGAAGGAAGCCGGCATTGAAGTTATCCAATCCCCCAGGCGGCGTAAGGCCGCTATTGAGGACAACAAATCCGGGGAGGTTCTGACACTCCGAGCCCAAACCGTAAGTCGCCCATGCACCCATACTTGGTCGACCTTGTAAGCCACTGCCAGTGTGAAGGAAGTAATTCGCGTTAGTATGCTCTGAAAATGCCGAAGTCATGGATCTCACGACGCAGAGGTCATCGGCGCACTCCGCGATGTGAGGGAAAAGGTCGCTGATCTCAAGTCCGCTCTTACCACGTGGCTTGAATTCCCATGGGCTCGCAAGTACCTTACCAATACTATTGAACTGAGTGGGTTGCACATTCATGTGCTTGTAGGGGTCTTCGCCGTTGAACTGCTTTAACTTGACCTTTGGGTCGAAGGAATCGACGTGGGAAACTCCTCCATCCATGTAGAGAAAGATGACGCTTTTAGCCTTGGCTTCATGGTGCGACTTGCGTGGCTTCAGTGGGTCAAGGGAGAAGGTCCTATCTTTGCCAGAAGCGTCAACACCTCCGTAAGCCTTGTCCTGCAGAAGTCCCTGAAGCGCAACAGCACCAAAGCCCATCCCGCAAGTGTTCAACATCTCCCGCCGAGTAACAG
Source organism: uncultured Opitutia bacterium (assembly GCA_913048125.1). Taxonomy (GTDB): domain Bacteria; phylum Verrucomicrobiota; class Verrucomicrobiia; order Opitutales; family JABJCN01; genus JABJCN01. Next base: position 1,844 of record CAJWWL010000272.1, read on the forward strand.
GCGCGTTACGAAATCTTCCACAATGGTGTTTCATTTGATAATTTTTTGGTCGGTCGGTAGTTAGTTGAGGTAGATGAACTCCTTGGCATTAAAGAGTACGTGAGCCAAATCCTGCCAAGCGCCAGAAGGATTCAACTTTGATTGGCGCTCAAGAAAAGCTTCAGAGACAGACAGTTCTTCTTGGGTGGGTTTACGTGAGAATGCTTTTGAATACATGGATATAATACGGTTCTCGATGCTCCCTCCTTCTCCGCGAACGGACTCACCCCATCGTTTGGCCTCAGCAACAACAAAGGGATCGTTCATCATCATGAGGGCTTGGGAGGGAACATTGGATACGGTGCGTCTACCAACGGAACTGAACGGACTGGGCGTATCGAATGTGAGCATCATAGGTGAAAGAAAATTTCGACGAACAGAGAGGTAAACGCTTCGGCGGCCAGAACCATCAAGAGGACCGTTGCCTGGACGACCACGCCCAGTCATAAATGCATTCAAGTAGATTGGAACGGGCTTACCGTACATTTTGGAATCCAGACGTCCTGAGATAGATAGAATTGCATCCCGAATTGCTTCGCCTTCAAGACGACGTACTGGCATACGATGCAGTAGTTGGTTCGTAGGGTCCTTCTTCTCAGCAACTGAATCACTAGCCTGACTGGACATTTGGAACGTTCGACTGAGAACAATGTGCTTGATGAGCTTCTTAATCGACCAGCCGTCGTTCATAAACTGAGTTGCCAGATGGTCTAGCAGCCTTGGATGAGTTGGACGTTGCCCAAGGTAACCGAAATCATCAGTAGAAGCTACTATACCTCGACCAAACAAATGGTGCCATATTCGGTTGGCAATTACACGGGAGATGTAAGGGTTTTCAGGCGAAACCATCTGCTGTGCGAGAAGAAGACGACCACTACCGGAAGCATCTACTGGCTTGCCACCAAGTGCTTCCAAGAAACGCCTCGGTACAACATCTCCCTGATTGCGGTAGTTTCCTCTGATAAAAACATACTCATCTTCAGGAGAACCATCCTGCATGGCCATGGCGGTCCGAGATTCCTTGCGTATTTTGCTGATGAGTTGGTTGCGCGCGGAGATAAATTTGGTGAGAGATTTTTGCGCAACCGGCGAAACTCCACCAAAAAGATCGATGTTCTCCATCAACCAAGAAAGTCCTTCTTTCTCGATGGCATCCTCAAAGCTTTGGGCTAACTGAGTGAAGCTGTCCCCCTTAAGGTTGGCTGTTAAAAGTGATTCTTTGCTAGATTTATGATAGCGAAGGATGGTTTCACGAGCTTCACGATCATCGCCTTGCACAACCATCAGTAACTCAAAATTTTCTTTTGTAGGAGTAAATTCAATGTGAACACGGTGACCTATAAAACTCTGCCCTCGTCGGTCTAAAGAATGCGAATACCAGTTGAGCTCACCTTCTTTACCAGTCTTGATTTTGGTGTTGCCGTGGAGAGGTCCTTGGACCATCCGGTGAGAATCAACCACTGCAAGAACAGTGGCCTCTCCGCGGAACAGGTAGAAAACTTTACCATGGTCGACATTAAAGGTGGGCGTACGAAGTGTCATTCCAGCGCGGGGATAGCGAAGTCCACTTCCAGAATCTAATTCCGAGTCTACTATTTTTAAACCATGCCATGCAGGATCCTTACGAGCAGCTCCGTAATTAGAGACACCAAGTATAGGCTTCGTATTGTCGGTGCCCCAAAGCACACTACCGGGCCGTACTGGTCGGGATCCAAAGGTATAACCGTCTTGAAGGAATTCTTCAGGTTTGGAAGATCCGTAATCGATGACCACATTCAGCTTGCCGAGGGCCTTTTGGTAGGCGGTCTCTTTAGCCTGCATCTCCTTACGTAAAGCCTCGGCCCGAGAGGAAACTGCTTCGGGCTTACCCATTATGGCTTGTGCGATGGGATAAAGAGGACTGGTGGTCTTCCTGCCATCGACCTCGAGAGCGCGCACCCAGCGCTCAAGACGCTCGGGGTTCAACTTTAGCGAAGCGGCTACTGTCTTGATTTTGTCGAGGGTCGGCTTGGCAAATTTTTGCTCTTTGGCCACGGTAACAACGTTTCCCCCGGTGGGTCGGTGATTTGTGAAAACCACGTGGTCGAAACCAATATTGCCCCACCCCGAGGTGTGGTTGTCAATAGCCTCGATGTGCGCAGTCTTGCCGCGAAACTTCCGAACATCCCAGAACTTGCTAACCATGGTATTGCTGGAGGGGCCAGTAGCTGTCCCCACAGGTTTGCCTTCCACAACCAAGTTGAGACATGTTGAGCCTCGGTGACCTCCCCCTCCTAGAAGAAAGGAGATAAAGTCTCGCTCGATTGTGAACTCAGGACTGGTTAGAGTACCGATATGACCATCGCCTTTCCCCCCATCACGAGTTTGGTGGGAGTTGACGAAGAACTTGCCCCTATGGCGGATATCTTTCTGGTAATCTGCTTTAGTTTTATCAGTAACAGGGCTTTTACCAAAAGCATCTCCAGTAGCCTTCCATCCCTGATATGTACCATCCTCAAAATCTGCAAATATGATGTCACTGCCAGGGTCTAATGAGATATCGCCTTCATCAAAGACAACCCCAGCGTCGAGGACAGATTTTGTAGCAGAGAGATACTCAGAGGTGGATTGAACCTCTTTGTGCAAACTGGTGAGGTATGTTTTCCATACTTGTTGCCCATGAGTTCGCTCCAGATCATCAATATCCTTGGCGATCTTCCCGTTGTGAGTGATCGTCTCGAAGCGCGCCTGACGGTAGTTTGAGCTTTGAAGAAATCCGTTGAGCGCATAAAAATCTTTGGTCGATATGGCGTCGAACTTATGATCATGGCAACGAGCACAGGCAACTGTAAGACCCAAGAAGGTTTTCGTAGCTACGTCGACCATGTTATCATACCGGTCTGCCTCGTCTTGACGTATATCTACGGGGGAGTGTACCCACTCGCCTAGAAACCAGAAACCTGTACCGAGAATGGATTCATTGAAACCCTGCTCGGGATGTTGACGCGGTTTGGAAAG
>CAJWWL010000273.1 GCA_913048125.1 uncultured Opitutia bacterium
CTCACCATGCGCTTCGTGGAGCATCTGGATACTGTATTCACTAGTTGAATTTGCGCGGTTTTCCTCTTGGGCGGCGAGGTTGGTCTCATAAGCCTCTTTCGAATGGTAGATAGCGACTGACCCATGGGTCGTATCGTCGATTTCGTACCAGTGGATTTCGGCGATATGCGGGTTACCTTTGAAATGTTTAGACATGTTCTGGCGCATTAGCGGCCAGTCAAGTGCAGCAGGGTGCTTCCAGACTGACGTAACGACATACTTCATCTCTTCCTCCTCGATCCTTCACCTGTCTATTTCATTAGCCTACAGCACCACCAAAAAAAGGCCCACAGTATTGGCCGTGAACGAAAAAGGGCCGCCCAAAGGCGACCCTGCTGTGTGCTAGCGGCTGTGAGATATTACATGCGGCTTGCAATATCAAGCAGCCTCAAACAGGAATACCCGGCTTCTCGCATTTGGTGAACATCTGCATATGGGGCACCATGGGTTGGAGGTCCGTTACCATCTCCTCAATGCGCGCCCGGCACTGCTCCTCGGATTTAAGCAGACCCTTGGTGTCCACCAAAACCGTGCAGTCGCCCTGCAGCATCCCACATATCATAAGTTTCGCAATGAACATGCCCGGTCTCTTTTCGCTATTAAACCAATCGCGGAAACTAGACCCAATCCCCTCTGCAAAACAGGGCTAAAGATTCAGTATACAGATGCAAAAAATGCAGCACCTTTGAAAAAGGGCCGCCCGAAGGCGACATTGTGTAATGGCGGCGCGCATATCTTATGTGCGGCTAGCGATATCAAGTAGCGCGTCAGGCTTGCTTTGCGCATAGCGTGCAGTGGTGGATAGGCTCTTCGACCATGACCTTCGCTCTTGGCTTCTCCCATGTCAGATGCATACTTGATCTACTAGGCTTCTCGTAAAGCTGAGACGATGTAGCCGGCAACCTAAATGGCAAAGGCTTTAAGGACCTATGGAGTTTGATAAGGACGTTGGGCGCCTTCAAAGGCTGATGGCTGCCAGCATTGCTGGCATAAACCGCAGGCAAGCCATATTGGAGACGCTTTCCATAAACTCTGGTGACAGGATTATCGATGTTGGTTGCGGAGCCGGCCAACTACTCGGGCACCTTGCTAAAGCGGTCGGAGAGCATGGAGAGGTCATAGGTCTAGACCCAAGTGCCGATCAGTTGGCCCAAGCCAAATCAAGCTGCAGCGACTTTTCCAACATTACCTTCCTAGAAAAAGGCGCTGACGAAACGGGGCTGCCAGACGATAGCTGTGACGCAGCCACGTCGACACAGGCTCTGGAATACATTCCCGATGTTGACGCTGCACTCGCTGAAATAACCCGTGTTCTTAGGCCTGGAGGGAGCCTTGTGAACGTATCAATCCTTTGGGACCACTTCAGGTTCCATGGAGCGGACACAAAGCTCAATGATGAGATACATGAAGTCTTTAGAGCCCACTGCAGCCATCAAATGCTTCCGATGGAACTTCCTGGCAAGCTGCAGAGGCTCGGCTTTCGTCACATCAAAGATAAGTCCCTAGCCTTTGTGATCACGCGCAGGGACCACAACTCTCCAGCGCTATACACTGAGAATGTGATGGCAAACTTTGCCATCAACAAAGGGATGCCTGAAAAAGACGTTACCAGGTGGCGAACACAACTAGCAGTAGCGGAAAAGGAAGGACGCTTTGGCTTTGCAAGCTTCCCGGTCCTTACAAGCGCTCACCTGGAAAGCTAATCTACTAGTTTCACTGAGGCTTTAGCCAAGTGTTTCACTCAGCAACATTACTTAAGCAAGCCAGTCGATGGGCTTGGTCATCATATTCTGATACTCTTTGATGCGGATCCAGCTATTTCAGGAGTTTAGGATGTTACGTTTACTGGCAAAGATTGCTCTTCTCGCAGTTATAACTGGTGCAACTGTTGCTAAAGCTGACACCGATAAGCTTGATAACCTTGCTGCTTGCGCTGGAGTAGTATTAGGCAATGGCGCCGTAGACTTTTATCTTGGCGACGAAGCCTCCTTCGATGCAGCAGCAGAAGTTGCTTATTCTGCTTATTTGGCAGAAGTCATCAGCGGAGGATTCTCCCAGAATGATCTTCAGATTGCAGACCAAATCCTTGGTGGCAACCTAGACAAAGTAATCACCGCTTATAACAGCGAAGCATTCGACAATGACCTCTATGAAGAGATCGTAAGTTGTTACAGACAGCTTTCTATCCAACTCATTGAAAGGGCTGAAGTGATCAGCAGCCGGAAAGATGAATGGAAGGATCTCAAGGATATGAGCGTCAACACCATTAAGCGCATGCTTAAAGCTGGTTAAGGTCAGCAAACTCTTCCAAAGTGAGAACACTAAAGGACGAAAGACGGTGAACGAGACACAGCCCGCATTGGTCAACTTCACGGTCGAAACCTTCCCAAACGAGCGTGATATGGAGTTTCACCTGGCTCAGGCCTCCAAACGCTTTGAAGTCTTCATGCCAAGGTTCAAAGAGGCAGGACTGAAGAAGATCACTTCCACCAAGATCTGGAACAAAGAAGGCAAGGCGATGGTTGGATGGGTGTTCGAGTATGAAAACGCTGAAGCATACCAAGCATGCCAATCGCTCTGGAAGGAAATCGAGCAAGCCATCGACGTCGAAGACGGAACTCCTGTAATAAGGCAGGCATTCAGGGGCGTTGTGCTCAGCCAGACTACATTGTGATGGCATTGGCCTAACCAGTTTTAAGCGTCGAAAGCCGTAAACCCGCCTGAGCAGGGAGGGTTAGCCCAAGTAACGACAGGAGCAGCAAAGATGTATATGCATGCCGTCAGAACGACCTTCACAAATGAGCTAATGAAAAACTCTGTTGTGGATTATATGTCGAAACACCTCGACCTAACGCACGGCATGATGATGTGCTTTCGATGCCATCTCAGTGAAAACCAAATCCTCAACATCATGGTTTTCCCCGACCAGCAAACAAAAGAGGGCTTTTCTAAAAACGCAGCTGGTGACTTGTCGTCTCAGATTAAAGCCATGGGTGCAAAAGTTGAGTTTTTACACGGCCCCCTTTCGCACTTTGGTATTGCAGGCGACGTAACCCTTGATCAGCTGCGGTCCGACTGAGTTGAAACATTAGTAGGGAAAACACTATGTGGGTGCGGATAATCAACATTACTTCACCGTCAGAAATGCAGCGGGATATGCTCGAGGCTTATCTTCAAAATGTGATGCTGCCAGCGGTCTTGGAAAAAGGTGCGATTTCTGCGCGCTTTATTAGGGTGGAAGATACTAAAGCCTGCCTGATGACTTTCTGGCCTGATCAAGAAACTGCAGTGGCAGCCAAAGACGCGCAAACGGCCATACGCGATGAAATAAGAAAAAATCACAAGATAGTTTCGATGGAGGGGATGACATCTTTTGTTCTGGAAAGATGAGGGACAACAAAAAACCTAAGTTTTTCTCTAGCAATGTTGATTATTCAAGGAGCCAGAAATGTACATCAAGGTGGTGCAGTTTACGTCGACATCAAAAATGCAAAAGGAAATGCTCGGCGCATATTTGCAAACTGTATGGTTCCCAGAATTGATTAAGCTCGGTGCTTTATCATGTCGTTACGTTTCACTCGATGACACCAAGGCAATGATGATCAATATGTTCCCAGACGAAGATATCGGTGAGTCAGTTCAAGTAGGTCGTGAGGAACAAAGGAAAGAACTCAGGGAACAACATAAATACACTGTGTTCAAAGGTTACAGCGAATTTTACCTAGAGAAGTGACACACGCGGTTTTTCTATAAATAGAAGGTGGTCCGAGAAACTTTCGTCTCTTTTTTTACGTCTAAAAGTAAATTCCCAAATTGGAACTTTATTTCTTTTCCACTAATTTTCTTCCATGTCTCAGTTCTTAGAGCTCATCGGTTTTCTTGAGGTTTTTTTTGTCGGCATCGTTGCATTGCTTGGCTGGGCGTTAATCCCAAAAGAAACTAAAAAAGAAGTGCTCTTTTTCTGGATTTTGATCACGCAATGCCTATTGCTACTGTGCATCGGAATTGGTTTGTCCTAGGAGGGCTGGTTTTTGACCCAGATGATTAATTGCATGCGTTTCAAGCCCATTGAGGGTCAGCTCGATCATATGTTCAAAGCTATGGCGGAATATATGCGAGATTTTCCTTTTGATGACATTATGCACGCCGTGATTGATTTAGGTGATGGTGAGTTTGCGTTGATTGGTGTTCACCACAGTGTCGATAGCTTCGTAGAGATAATGAACAGGGATAATCGTGTTAGCGATCTCATGAGAAAATATGTGGTCCCATACGAAGATGGTGAGAGTTTTCATTCATTTTCTGGGCCCAAAGTGGATTTGAGCTCCTACCTTTAAGGAAGTGTCCAATGACTAGAAAAGTGCCTAGTTTAATTGAGTGTTATTTCCTGAGTAAGATCTGAATAGTGGGGTCACCACTTGTCACCATTTTCAGGATATTGCCGTAATATTTGATTTGAATCTCGGTATGCAGACATGAATTGAAAAATTTCGTTTACCATTGAGCTAACGACTTTCCCCTCAAGGTCGAAAGCATCTAGTTGCCGATAAACATCTTCTTCACTCTCGGCAATCCAATGACAATAAAGAAAGTCGTCGTTACCCACCCAGGTTTGCATGCATTGGGCAAACTCACCTATCGCATCTAATGCCCATTGGTGCTCTGTTGGTCTTTCTTCTGGCGGATCACGGTATTCAGGTGGGGTTAGGTAAGCGCTGCGAGCCTCATCTGACACAAAGGTATGGACTACAAGAAAGTGGCGAGAAAAGCGCTCTTTTAACATAGTGGCAAACCTTAATTTTTTCTGCAAAACACTAGTTT
>CAJWWL010000274.1 GCA_913048125.1 uncultured Opitutia bacterium
GAGGAGAAGGAACTAACTGCGCAACAAGTTCGGGATGCTTCAGACTAGCATCCAGCATGGATTGTGCCTGAGGAACATCAGCGGCCATTCGGGCTTCGCAAAGTACGTGCTTACCAGCTTCTAGAGCAGCAATCGTCATCTCAGCATGCGTGCTGGGCCAAGTGCCGATACAAATCGCGTCAACATCGGGATGGCTTACCACTTCCTGCCAATCTTCAGTAACTTCGGGTATCCCAAACTCCTGAGCTACTTTTTCAGAAGATTCTCTGGAACGGTTGCAAACCAAACGGGGTTCAACGCCTTTACAGGCAATAAAGCCTGGAAGGTGACGCAGACGTGTGTTGCCTCCAGCACCTATAAAACCAACCCTGAGAAGATCCATTTTAGGAAGCGAGGCTCAGCGCACGTCCGGATAACTGCCCAGCCATTTGGCCACAGAACACATGCTTTCGAGCTCAGCGAAAGACTGCTGAACTAAGGGGTCATCAAAGTGTCCGAGACAATCAATAAAGAAGTAATAATCCCAAGGCTTTCGGCGAGAAGGGCGGGATTCGATCTTGCACAGGTTGACATCTCGCTTGCTGAAAGGTTCTAGGGCAGACTGCAGAGCTCCAATTCTATCCTTCAACGAAAAAACTATGCTAGTGCGTTGAGGGACATCACCGTTGCCCGCCGGGCCAGAAGCCCGAGCAATAACAAGAAAGCGCGTTATATTCTCGGCTCTATCCTGAATATTTCTTTGAATGACTGGCACATCGTAAAGCTCTCCTGCGAGGCTGGATGCGATGGCAGCAATGCCAGGCTTGTCACGTGCAATTTCTACTGCGCGCGCCGTACTCGAACATTCGACGATTGTAGCATTGGGAAGATTCGCACGAAGCCACTTTCTACATTGGCCTAAGGCTTGATCTTTTGAATGGACTTCAGTGATTCCATCAAGCGGTGCACTTGAAAGCAGACAATGTTCGATTGGTAGGTAAACTTGTGCGGTAATCTTAAGATCGGTCTCAGCCAGCATGTCTAAGGAATGAAAGACAGCGCCTTCGGTAGAATTTTCAACTGGGACAACGCCATAATCTGCATCCCCTTTTTCAACTTGGTGAAATACGTCGGCAATGTTGTTGTAAGGACGGTACTCCACACTAGAGCCAAAGTTCTTTAGTGCGGCTTGCTGAGTGTAAGTGGCCTCAGGGCCTAAATAGCCAATAACCAAGGGTTTCTCCAAAGCTATGGAAGCAGAGATGATCTCCCGGTATATAGCTCGGATTGCTCGGGAGTCTAGCGGGCCATCGACTTGAAGCTGTTCAAGCTTACGAAAAACCTCCTCCTCACGAACAGGCACGTACATGTCTGCACCAGACTCCGCTTTAATATTACCGATTTCGGAAGCAAGGAGAACACGCTGGTTGAGACGTTCGACGATTTCACGGTCGATGGAGTCGATTTGCTGTCTAAGGTCTTCGAGGCTCATAAGAGTTAGAGATGATCTTAAAGGATGGGATATTTAGAGTAAAAAGCAGAGTCCGTGAAGTTTAAAAGGCATTGCCTTAAAGCAATTGGATTTCCAGCTTGCCCGCAAACGTGAGCAAAGCATCCTTCATCGCTCATTGTTTAAGAAAATCAGAACGTAATGTCAGATTTAAATCAACGCCCTTACTCCTCCATTATTAACGACGGCAAGGATCGTGCCCCAAACCGCTCAATGCTCCGTGCAGTTGGCTTCGAGGACGAGGACTTCCAAAAACCGATTGTGGGTGTTGCCTCGACATGGAGCATGGTCACCCCATGCAATATGCATATCGACGGTCTTGCCCGGAAATCAGAGCAAGGTATCAATACTGCCGGTGGAAAGGCCATCATATTTGGGACAATAACGGTTAGTGATGGTATCTCGATGGGTACGCCAGGCATGCGATACTCACTGGTTTCACGCGAAGTTATCGCTGACTCAATTGAAACAGTTGCGGGAGCAGAAGGTTTCGACGGAGTTGTGGCGATTGGAGGGTGCGACAAGAACATGCCTGCTTGCCTAATCGCTCTTGCGCGACTGAACCGACCTTCAGTTTTTGTGTATGGCGGCACAATTCTCCCGGGCATCCACAAAGAAAAGCCTGTAGATATTGTTTCGGTCTTCGAAGCAGTTGGCCAAGAAGCCTCAGGCTCGATCGATGAGAAGGAATTGAAGGAAATTGAATGTCGTTCTATTCCCGGCCCAGGCTCCTGCGGTGGCATGTATACAGCCAACACCATGGCTTCTGCAATTGAAGCCCTTGGAATGAGTCTACCTAACAGCTCGGCCCAACTTGCAGTTTCCAAAGACAAGGAAGAAGATTCGCTCAACGCCGGAGCAGCCGTTCTGGAATTGGTGCGCAAGAACATAAGGCCTAGCGATATCCTAACCCGAAAGGCATTTGAAAACGCGATCACAGTAGTAATCGCCCTAGGAGGCTCAACTAATGCCGTCCTTCACCTTTTGGCCATGGCGCATGCAGCCAATGTAGAATTGACACTCGATGACTTCACCGAAATTGGAAAACGCGTTCCAGTCATTGCCGATCTGAAGCCCAGTGGCAAATACAACATGTCACACTTCTGTAGGATTGGAGGACTTGAACCGCTGATGAAAATGTTACTCGATGCGGGCCTAATCCATGGAGACTGCCTCACAGTCACAGGTAAGACCATCGCTGAAAATCTATCTGAGATAGAGCCATATCCAGAAGGACAAGACATCGTCTACCCATTAGATAATCCGATCAAGCCTGATAGTCATCTGCGTATACTCTATGGAAACCTTTCCCCCGAAGGATCAGTTGCCAAAATCTCCGGAAAGGAAGGTCTGGAGTTTACTGGAAAGGCCATAACTTTCGAATCTGAGGAAGACGCCCTAGAAGGCATCCTGAACGGCAAAGTAGAAGCTGGGCACGTCGTTGTGATCCGTAACGAAGGACCAGTTGGAGGTCCCGGCATGAGGGAAATGCTTGCTCCAACTTCTGCCATTATGGGTCGTGGACTCGGTAAGGAGGTTGCCCTAATTACCGATGGAAGATTTTCAGGAGGAAGCCACGGTTTCGTGGTTGGTCACATCACTCCAGAAGCGGCTGTAGGTGGACCTATTGGTGTACTTCAGGATGGTGACCCCATCACAATAGACGCAGAGAAAAACGAGATTAATTTGAACCTCTCTGCAGAAGAAATAAATCGAAGAATTGATGCTTGGAAACCAAACGCAGCCAGAGAGACTAGAGGTACCCTCGCCAAATATGCTAAACTAGTCTCTTCTGCGTCGCTTGGAGCAGTCACAGATAAAGATTTGTAAATTTACACCAAAAATGAGCTGGGATCGCTTCAAAAGATACTATCTGGAAGTTCAAGACATGGACTTCTCAATCGATATTAGTCGGATGAATTTCGAGGATGACTTCCTCGAAAAGATGGAACCTAAAGCTTTTAAAGCGATTGAGGACATGAAGGCCCTCGAAAATGGCGCAATCGCAAATCCTGATGAAAAGCGGATGGTTGGTCACTACTGGTTGCGTAATCCAGAACTCGCACCAACTGAAACGATCGCCAGTGAGATCCGAAGTACAATAACGGTTATTAAAGACTTTTCAGCCAAAGTGCATTCCGGTGAAATTGGAGGATCAGATGGCGCATTCAAGAACTTGCTGGTGATTGGCATTGGAGGTTCGGCGCTTGGCCCACAATTTGTCAGCGAGGCGCTTGGCACTCCAAACGATGATAAGCTGGATTTGCACTTCTTTGACAACACCGATCCAGAAGGAATGTCCAACACTCTCGCTAAACTTGAGGGCCAGTTGGGTAGGACAATAACAGTCGTTATCTCTAAATCAGGAGGGACTCCCGAAACTCGTAACGGTATGCTTACCGCAAAAGCTGCCTACTCCGCTGCCAACCTCGATTTTGGGCGGCATGCAGTAGCGATCACCGGTACCGGCTCAAAACTTGATAAGTTCGCCACAAAAGAAAACTGGCTATTGAGGCTGCCGATGTGGGACTGGGTAGGTGGTCGCACTAGCGAAACTGGGCCTGTCGGTCTACTTCCCGCTGCGCTGCAGGGGCTCAAAGTGGACAGTCTGCTCGCAGGCGCTAGAGATATGGATGCCGCCACTCGTGAACCTATCACCGCCAGTAACCCAGCCATGCTCCTCGCCCTCATGTGGTACCATGCAACCAACGGACGTGGAGAGAAGGATATGGTCGTGCTCCCCTACAAGGATCAACTCCAGCTTTTCTCAAAGTACCTCCAGCAACTTGTCATGGAATCTCTCGGCAAGGAAATCGACCTCGCAGGGGAATGTGTCAATCAAGGTATTGCGGTCGTCTACGTCGTCTACGGCGCTTCCGGCGGTGAGACGTCTTCTATCGAATTCTTTGGGAAGCATGGCCTCGACGAGATGACGAAAATTGATGGAGGGACTGCCGTGCAAATTCTGAGGCCTGCCAAGCTCGGCGCGGAGGTCCTGGCGTCTCAGTCATCATCTCTAATGAAGGCCATCGATTCTCTAGAGAACGTTTGTAGTCACTGGGCGCGCTGCACTACTCACGAGTATGCCGGGTCCAAATTAAGATGGCTCGCAGTGGCATCAGCGTGGCGACGTTCTACAGCTTCGGCCTACGTACTTTGTACAAGTCGTGTGATGGGGCCTTCATTGCCAACCTACTACACGGGCGCCGCCTGGCCGCGAGCACTAGCTTCCTTACTGGACAACACCACTTCATTAGTAGCTACTTCGTTACGAGTAGACGGCTGCGACGCGCGCGTAGATTTAGCGAAAGGAGTTTTAGCAATGTCGACGTCTCTAGTAAGGCAATTACTCGTCGCGGGCCCCGACC
>CAJWWL010000275.1 GCA_913048125.1 uncultured Opitutia bacterium
TTCTCCGACACACAGGATTGGCTTGAGAGCGCTTTGGAGGGAAGTTTTTACCTTTTGATTTATAAAAGCGTCGGTCTCGGCAAAGTATTCACGGCGTTCACTGTGACCAAGGATAACGTGCGAGCAGTACAAATGCCTAAGCATCCCAGCGGAGATTTCCCCGGTGTATGCACCAGAAGGCTCAGGGTGGAAGTTCTGTGCTCCGAGAGAGACATTGCTCCCCTCGACCCCCTTTGCTGCTGACTCTAACCCGGTAAAAGGTGGACAGAGGCATACGTTGACAGAGGTCTGCTTGCCCGCAACGGAAACGATATCCGCCACAAGGTCAGCGCCTTCATCGGCGTTGAGATTCATCTTCCAGTTGCCGGCTATTAGGAATTTGCGCATTTCTAAAGAAGGGTGGGGGGTTGAGTGCTGAGAATGTGTGGTGTTTTGAGGAAGTCTTAGCTTTTTAGGGCCGCAACACCAGGTAGTTCCTTCCCTTCAAGGAATTCCAAGCTGGCGCCTCCTCCTGTACTAATGAAGCTTACGCGGTCTGCATGGCCACTATTATTGATGGCTTTGATGGAATCACCGCCACCGATGATGGAGGTTGCCGTGCTTTCTCCAACCGCCTTTGCAACCGCAAATGTTCCTTTAGAGGAGTCTTCGATTTCAAATACTCCCATAGGACCATTCCAAAGGAGAGTATTGGATTGAGAGACTTCGGCAGCATATAGCTCTTGTGTTTTGGGGCCGATATCAACGCCTTCCCAACCATCTTGAATATCGCCTTCGACAATCTCAGTTTGGCCGAGTGTTCCAGCACCGAAGTCGAGGGCATCGGTTACCAGTGTGTCTATGGGAAGCAGGAATTTTACTCCTTTCGCTTTTGCCTTTTCAACTGCTGCAGTAGCTGTAGCTAACATGTCTGGTTCGCAGAGGCTGTCTCCGACTTTTCCGCCAGCTGCGAGTCTAAATGTGTAGGCCATGGCACCGCCGATGAGGATTGTGTCAGCTTTGTCTATAAGTGCGTCGATTACCTTTATTTTATCACTAACCTTAGCTCCTCCGATAATGACTGTGAAGGGACGTTCTGGCGCGGCTGTTTTGTCTCCAAGAAACTGAAGCTCCTTTTCGATGAGAAGTCCCACTGCTTTTTCTTCCACATGGTCAGCTATACCAGCGGTTGAGGCGTGGGCTCGATGTGCTGTGCCAAAAGCGTCGTTCACATACACGTCTGCCAATGAACCGAGGAAGGCTGCGAAGTCAGCTCCGTTAGACTCCTCCTCTGGATTGAAGCGGAGGTTCTCTAGCAGTATCACGGCTCCCTGTCCTGCTTCGGAAATAGTACGACGCAAGTCTTCTCCTTCAGCATCAGTGAACAGCACAGGGGCACCAAGTTCCTCGGAGAGTGCGCCCGCAACCGGTCGAAGGCTCATGGAGTCTACTTTCTGTCCTTTGGGGCGACCCAAGTGACTAGCTAGTAGAAGTGTAGCATTCTGCTCCATAATGTGACGCAGTGTTGGTAATGCTGCCTTGATGCGAGTCCGGTCAGAGACTGCACCTTCCACTAATGGAACATTGAAGTCAACGCGTACAAAAACGCGCTTTCCGGCCAGATCGAGGTCTTTTACGGTCGGGATTTTGCTCACAGAAGGTAATGGTCCAAATTTAAGATTTAGAGTAGTCCAACAACCTTCTTAACAAGGTCTACACAACGATTGCTGTAGCCCCACTCATTGTCGTACCAAGAGATCAGCTTAAAGAAGTTGTCAGATAGGCCGATGCCAGATCCTGCGTCATAAATGCTAGATGCTTGGCAGTGGATGAAGTCTGAAGAGACGACCTCGTCTTCGGTGTATTCGAGAATGCCGTTAAGAGAGCCGTTCGCAGCGGCTTTCATTGCGGCGTTAATCTCTTCATATGACGTCGACTTTTCCGTACGTACAGTAAGATCGACACAGGAGACTGTAGGCGTGGGGACACGGAAAGCCATCCCTGTGAGTTTTCCTTGTACTTCAGGTAGGACTAGGCCGACAGCCTTGGCGGCTCCCGTGGATGAGGGAATGATATTGATAGCAGCGCTTCGACCGCCCTTCCAGTCCTTGCGGGAGGGGCCATCTACGACCTTCTGTGTCGCTGTGTAGCTATGTACGGTAGTCATTAGTCCCTCGAGGATTCCGAAGTTGTCGAGTACCACCTTAGTTATTGGCGCAAGACAATTGGTTGTGCATGAAGCGTTGGAGATGATGTGGTCATCCGCGGTCAATGATTCACAGTTAACTCCCATTACAACTGTCTTAACGGCGCCCTTAGCTGGTGCGGAAATGATAACTTTCTTTGCTCCGCTTTCTAGGTGTCCTGCGGCAAGAGTGTCCTGTACAAACAGTCCAGTTGACTCGATGACTATGTCTACGCCGTAGTCTCCCCAGGGGATGGCTGCAGGGCCTTCTCGCACGGATAGACATTTTATTTCGCGACCATTTACTACGAGAATGTCATCTTCGTCTGCACCTTCTGATTTCTGTGACTCCACCGTGCCATTGAAGCGGCCCTGAATGGAATCATACTTTAGGAGATACGATAGGTTATCTGCGGGAACCAGATCGTTGATAGCGACGACGTTGAGTTCGTCACCAAATAGGCCCTGGTCGACCAGAGCGCGGAAGACAAGACGACCGATTCGTCCGAAACCGTTGATACCGATATTTACAGCCATTTTTCTGTTTGGTTTGAGTGAGGTTTATGTTGTGTGATAAAAATTCGGGCGGCTTTTGAAAGAGAAGTTGCGCGCGGATGCAAGCAAATTGGACGAAGAATTGAGTGGTTGGAAAGAGTCAGGCTTATTCGTTTATCCAAAGTCTTAGGCTTTGCTTAGGTAGCTTATGCATTTCAGAAGGGTGGGTGTTGGTCTGGTGAAAAGTCATCTCGTCGGCAATCAATCGTAATTTGGGTAAGCCATCTGGCAGAGGAGTTTCAACTTCGCTCGTGGAGGGATTAATTGAAAAGAGTAAGTGCTGTTCACCCTCCTGATGGTGCATGGTTAGGGCATTGCCATGCTTTCCGTAGTAGAACTTGAGTTGGTCTGGTTTTGGAAATTCTTCGCGGCGGAGTAAACTTGCTTCGGGTGAATTCCGAAATTTCACCCAATTGCGAATGTATTGAACGCTGTCAGCGAATGTTTTTTCCCGATTGTAATCCAACACATTTAGATCTCCCCGCTGATAGGTATTGTTGATACCATGCTTGGATCTAAGGAATTCGATTCCTCCTGCCAGCATGGGGATGCCTAATGCGGCATTTAAAATAGCTACGGCGAGATGGGTGCGTCGTATGTCGATAGGTGTCGGATTTCGCCCGTCGTGCCCCGCATTTTCGGTAATTTTATCAATCCAACACCGATCATCATGGGACTCGATGTAGTTCAATGTTTGCGCGGGAAAAGTTGCGAATCTTTCTGATGAGCCGCCCAGATAATAAGCCAGTTCCTTGCTGGATCCATCTCCTAGAACATATCTACAGGTGAATTCTCGAAAACCATCATTCCAAGATGTATAACTGGTGGATCGAAGTGTCTTCGCAATATGCCCACGGAAACTCCATGGTTCGGCAATGAGATGGATGTCTGACTTTTCTTTGCGTAATGCGTTTTCTATTGCTTTGAGAGTCTCTAGGCCAAGGAGTTCGGCGAGGTCGAGACGAAAACCGTCCACATCATAGGTGCGTACCCAATGTAGGAGGCTGTCTACAAGGAGTCGTTGTACCATGGGTGCATCAGCTCGGATGTCATTGCCGCAACCACTCCAGTTGAGCAGCTCCTGTGAGTCATCCATCTCGAAATAGTAGCCTTTGTCGATACCATGAAGGGGTGTGTAGATGCCTTGGTGATTAAGTACTACATCAAGTATCACGGAAAAACCTTGTTCATGGAATGCTTGAACTAGATCTTGAAATTCTTCGATTTGTGAGCCTGTAGCTGGGTATTCTGCGTAACTGCTGGCAGGAGCAAACAGGTTAACTGGCATGTAGCCCCAGTGGTATTCGTGAGGACTTTCACAATCAAATTCGTGAACTGGGAGAAGCTCTACTGCGTTGATGCCTAAGTTGTGAAAATAGGTGTCTCCAGTCCGAAGCCACTTTGCAAGTCCAGTAAAGCCTCGGCGTTCAGTCCCGCTAAGTTCGATTGGTGCCTCCGCGAGGAGATCCCGAAGATGAACCTCAACGATTTGTAAATCTTCTTTCTTCTTTGACGCAAAATGTGGCCTAGGCGCAGGCTTTACAAATTTTACGATGCCCGGGCCACTTGCCGAGGCAAGGGCAATAGCGTAAGGGTCGTTGAGAGGTTCCTGAGCATCGAATGCAGTGGTAGCGTCTAAGTTGGTCCCACTAACCTTGTAGTGGTAATGGAAGCCGTCTAAGTTCTCAGGGAAATTCGCCGACCATGTTCCGTCGATATCCTTTTTCAGTTGGAGCTGGGTCTTGTTACTAGGCTGGCTTAGTTGCCAAAAGTTTACCATCACTGATTCTGCTCTAGGCGCGAAGAGGCGGAAGGTTGTGCCATCTTTTGTGAGGGTTGCTCCAAGGACTTTTGAACTTCGCAGGGTGGGCAACAGGGTTTGGCGGGGTATTCGGCAGTTTTCTGAATAATCTGGTTCCAACCAACTTACAGTCCTGTCTGCTCCAAGATCTCCAATTTCAGGAATTTTAAAGTGGAACATTTGTTTTCCCTGTGCTTCTAGATCGAGTCTCAGATTTGATACTCCTTTCCATGGAGAATGTCTATTTGGGGCGGTCGCTGGTGGCTCCAGCCAATGCCCGTCTCCGGTAATAAATTTAAAGCTGTTTGGTTTGTTCCTATCGAAGAGGTTCA
>CAJWWL010000276.1 GCA_913048125.1 uncultured Opitutia bacterium
TTTTTCCTTAGTGACCTTGGTCTGGCAGAGATAAAGCTTTTTTAATTTCTTTAGAGCCTTGAGATGGCCTATGCCGGCATCAGTAACCTCGGTACCATAGAGATTGAGATACTCGAGGTGATTGAGCTTGGCTATTGTGGCAAGAGCCTTGTCGGTGATCTTGGTGTTGTCGAGGTGCAGACGACGAAGTTCTTTGAAATTAGCTAGGCTAGCAACCCCAGCGTCTGTAATCTGTGTCTTGCCCAGATTCAGCCAAAGGGTTTGTTCAGCTACCGAACCGAGTGCAGATGCCTCCTTATCTCCAAAGGTCTTCTGAACAGGTAGAGCGTTAACGGTGATAGCATTCGTGCCCTTGTGGATAGGAAGGTGAAGAATACCTGTCTTAGCCGCAGCAGCGACAGCTTCAGGTGAAGCAGCAGGAACTTCGGGAAGCTTAATGATTTTCATCTCAGCTTTCTTGGCTACCTTCGACTCAGGTGCCTTTTCCAGAATCTTGAGCATTTCAGGACGAACAGATTCAGGGGCTTGTGCGACTGTAACCTCCAACTTTGCCCCTTCCTTGACCCACCAGTTTACGATATCCTGCTGTTCCTTGGAGAAGGGATCAAAGGTGTCAGGACTCTCGAAAGGAGGCATGACATCATCATCGTCTTTGGGGAGAGAAATACGATAGGTCAACTCGGAGTCTTCAATATTACCCTTAACAATGTTGTCTTCCTTTGCTCCTTTTCCGCCCTTAAAAACGTGCTCAGCGGAATCGAGTCTGAGACCACCCTTCTGCTTACCCTCGCCATGGCAGTTGACGCACTTGGCATTGAGCAGGGGTTGTATAACATCGGCATAGACCTTAGCCTCTTCTGGACTTTTCGCAGCGTGAATGGAACCAGCAATGAGCAAGGTGGCTAGTGTATTGGAAACAGCTTTCATGATGGATAAACTAGGAAATTGATGGATTCAAGGTGTCAGGAGTGAATAGCACGGGCAAGTGTTTTTTGGTGTGGAAAAAATTCAGTCACCCTTGGTGATTCGGAAGTTGTCACGCACTTGCCCCCGGTAGTCGAGCAGTCGGACATCCATACGATTACCCTCCGCTTCAAGAATTACAGATCCCAATTCGTTGAGGGATAAATACATGGCAGGATGATTGAGCTTACCACCTGAGACTTTGCCTCCGTTACCAGCAACAATGTAGACAGCACCCTTATTGGCACTCTTCTCGGGAGAGGGCTTTTCGTAAGGACCATCTCCTCTGGGTTTACCGTCGCCCTTATTGACAATCATTGAGTTGTTAAAGGTGTCAGACTTACCGTAGTGACCGTTGATTAAATAAGATCTCTCATAACAATGACTGTGCCCTGCGAAAAGTAAGTCTACCCCACCTTTTTCAAGCAGTGGAAGAAAGGTCTCTCGCATGTCCCTCATTCGTCCCCCACTGTCATTATCCCTATCCGAATCATGGCTTCCTTTGGTATAAGGAGGGTGGTGCCAATAGGCGACGATAAAGGTCTGGGCAGTTGCCTCGAGATCGGCCTTAAGCCATTTAAACATATCTCCGGAAGCGGAACGATCGGTGTCGTAGGAGTCTAGGCAAATGAAATGAATATTGCCGTAATCGAATGAATAGTAGGCTTCTGTGCCTGACTTAACTCCGCCCGCTTGAGCATCCGTTGGCATATTAAAAATACCATAGTACACTTCTGCACTTCGCTCATGATTACCGCGGGTGGACCAAAGAGGAGTTTGAGGCAGGAGATTGTCATATAGATCGAACACCGCTCGCTGATATTCTTTGTCAGTACCAGAATTGTAGGCGTTGTCTCCAAGCATTAACCATAAATCTGTGTAACGATCTCCCTTAGCGTTAATGTAAGCGTTGTAGACAGCTTTAGCATTGGCGTTGGCAGTACCGCTATCACCGATAATCCATGCATGTACTGGGCCATTGCTACCAGATTCAGGCGAAGTAAAAAAGAAGTGGTCAGAGTCACCGCCTGCAAGAACCTCTTCTCCATCGCCAATGCTGTAGAAATACCGGGTGCGAGACTTAAGACCCTTGATGAGGACTTCATGCTCTAGGCTCTTTTCTTTGATCTCAACCTTGCCCTTGAGTTGATCAGGCGCTGCCCCATACCTAACGACACTTGATGATGGTCTTCGAGTTCTCCAGCGAAGGATCATTGAGGAGGAAGTTCCAACCTGTAAATATGGTCCTCTCACAAGACCAACCTGACTCAACTTTTGATCGGAACCTGTCAGCTTTAGATCAAACCGGATGTCACTACTACGCGGATTTTCCTGATGAATCTCAACAGCAATCAGGTTGCGACCAGTCCGCAGAGGTACGTCGAAAAGTTCATGGAGGTGAAATTCATTCTCTTCAGAACCACCGACCTTCCCAGAAGCACTTGTATTGAACCTCACAACGCCAGAAGGCATATTTTCCCTGAGTACTTCTTTCCCGTTGATGTAGACGACAGCGCCATCATCCCTCAACAATTCTATTTTAAGGTATGTGAGTGACTTTGGGTCGCTAACCTGAAATTCGCGCAGAAAATAAGTGGTTAAATGCTTTTCGTTCTTGTCTTTACCAAAAGAAAGGGAGGTACCAAGACCTTTGTCTCCATAGCCTAAGGGAGCTGGTCCAGTTTCCCATTTTTTTGCAGGAGCATAATCTGACTTTAGCCACTCGGTGCCAAGGTCATCACCCTTGTCAAAATAACGCCAACTGGACTGAGTAGGTATGAGGATGGTCTCTGCAGCGGTAACAACTGATGAGAAAACTGCCAGCAAAGCGCTGACACGAATTAGGTTCATTAAGAGCGTAATCTGCATGGTCGGTGGATGTATACACCAGCTTGATTGTTCAAGGCAGTTTTTAGATGTATGCACTCAGAGTGGATGCTCATGGGTAGAAAACCCAGCGTAGCTACTATTAGTTGATTGATTAATCAATTCTTGCAGAAACGAATCTACGCTGATCATACAAACATACACGATGCATTTTAGAATATCCCGACTGCCCTCTCTAACTTTGGCCACAATCTTAGTCACAGTTGCCACAAATTTGTTTTCAAAGTCACCAAATGAGCAAGACATCCAAAAGATAAAGGACGCCCTTCCTCAAGAAGCGCCTGCGAAACCGAAAAAAGTACGCAAAATTCTAATTTTTTCTAAAACCAATGGCTTTCGTCATGGTTCCATCGCCACAGGAGCAAAGGCTCTCACAATGCTGGGTGAAAAGACCGGCGCTTGGACTGCAGTCCACAGTGAAGACGACAAAATGTTCGAACCTGATACACTCAGCGAGTTTGACGCAGTGGTAATGGTCAATACCACCGGGGATATTTTTCGTCCACGCAAACTACCTGGTGATCCTGAACAGAAAAAAATCGCATTAGAACGAGAGGAGCGTCTAAAAAAGAGTCTGGTTGATTTCGTAAAGAGTGGCAAGGGATTAGGAGGCATGCACTCTGCAACGGACACCTACAAGAAATGGGTCGAATACAACAAAATGATGGGAGGGGCGTTTGCTGGTCACCCATGGCACAAAAAGGTTCCTGTGAGAATACTGGCAGCAACTCATCCAGTTAATAAAGCCTTTGCGGGGACTGAGTTTGAGGTAACCGATGAAATCTACCAGTTTCGTAACGACACTGCTTTGGCGAGCGAGAGGAAGATGCTCCTCGCGCTCGACAACGAAAAACTGCCTGACATCGACAAGGGCCGAAGAGATGACAAATTTTACCCGATAAGTTGGGTCGCAGAGTATGGCGAAGGCAGGACGTTCTACTGCTCTTTAGGTCACCGAAATGAGATTTTCTGGAATCCAGTTATTTTAAAACACTACTTGGCGGGGATTCAGTACGCGCTCGGTGATCTTAAGGCTGACGCAACACCGGTTGAGTTGTAAACCAGGGGCGTTTTGTAGGGCAGCCTTCTATTGAAGGCGGACAGCTTTATGCCTGATGGCTGACCTGAGTGATTGGATCTTGCGAAGGCGTTGAGAATTTGGACGACAAGATAAAGAAGGTTGGTGCCCATAGTCCCACGAATACTCCAAAGCGCTCAGCATGTGCAAGGGTAGCAGGTGTGTCACCCTTAGCAAAAGCCCATATGAGAATTGATCCTATGATCGAAGCGAAGCCTGCATAAAAGCAGATGGTGGAGAGAATTTTGTTTTGTGGCATTGTGATCTATTGGTTGTTGTGAATATAAACAGCAGGTGCTGTGAGTTTGCTTTACGATCGTTACACCTTCACGGATCACCTAACGTCATATCGTACTAGATATTAGGATTAAAATTATTTGAGGTTGAAGTGCAAATTTAGATCGAAAGTCCTTTAGATAGTGGTTCGCAAGAGGTATCCGGGGCTAAACCCAAATTGTTTTGGGGTGGTATTTTAACAGAAGTGATAGAAAACAGAAACTGAAGGCATAGATTATAGTAAAACTTCTTGATGAACGACTCCGAATCCTCCGGTGAACGTAGTGATGCAAACCAACAGACAGACGAGCAAAGAAGCCAAGTCCAACGTGACTTCCTTCGGAACGCCCCGTCTATTCGCAACATCTTACGCTCCCTCAACCCTTCATTCACAGATGCCGAAGACCTATTTCAGGAACTTTTCCTATTGGTCGCGCAAAAGGCTGATCAATTCACTCCGGGGACCAACTTTTTGGGTTGGGTCTATACCATCGCAAAATTTCAAGTCCTCAGTGTTAACCGGAAAAATGCCCGGCGAAGCAAACTCCTGCAGAGCGAAGTCGCAGAGGCATTATTTAGAGATGCGCCAAAAAAGCCGAGCGAACTTTTCGAGGCAAAAGTCG
>CAJWWL010000277.1 GCA_913048125.1 uncultured Opitutia bacterium
TTTTCAAAAAACACTTAATAAAGGATTAAGCAATCGATCCAGAGCCTCATCGAAAAACATCAATACAGTCACAATCCCCAGACCCAGAACGATTGCGATTATGGTTAATGGGTCCAAAGCATCCCTTTGCTGATATGAAAAGAGTCTAAAGCCTCTTTGGATTAAAAGGGGTTTCCGGTGCCTTTCCGCTGGCTTTTTTAATTAGCTCGCTACGGAGATCATGCATCACTGCACGCGTGGAAGCATCCGGATTGACGGCAAGGTTGTTGAACTCCATGGGATCCGCATGATGATCATAAAGCTCGACGCCATGCTCTCCCTCTCCCCAGTCAGAATATCGCCATCGCTGAGTGCGAATGCTTCGACCCATAACAGGCTCGGAGAGTCGATCATCTGCTGGGCGAAGCACCTGAGTGATGGCGGAACCGTCCCACTTTGCTAGTGGATTCTCAAGCAAGGGATGCAGACTGCGGCCCTCTAACTCCGCGGGAGGTTTAATTCCAGCGAGTTCCGTAAGAGTGGGGTAGATATCCACAAACTCGACTATCTTGCGACAGGGTTGTCCATTGCCTTTTGCGCCAGGAGCCCGAATGAGAAGCGGAGCCCGAGCCCCTTGCTCGAAGAGTGTACGTTTCTGCCAGATACCATTGTGTTCGCCGAGGTGATATCCATGGTCACTCCAGAAGACAACGATGGTGTTGTCTGCAAGGTCAAGTTGATCGAGAGCGTCGAGAAGACGCCCCACCTGTGCATCGATAAAGGAAACGCATGCGTAGTATGCCTGCAGAGCCTTACGACAGGTAAGTTCATCTAGATTGTAATGGGGTACCGGGCAGTTGTGGGCAAAAGCAGCGGTGGGTATGTCTTCCCGGTCATCCGCTGGTGCGTAAGGAATGCGCATGTCCGCAAGCGGGTACATATCGAAGTATTTCTTCGGAGCCACATAGGGGGTGTGCGGTCTAAAAAACCCTGCAGCGATGAAGAAGGGTTTACCTGATGGGTCTGCCTTGCGGGCCTTCATGAGTTTGATAGCCTCGGTAGTAATCATACCATCGGTCTGCTCCTCGTCCGAACCATCAGCGGCCAACCAACTTAGGGCTGCGCTAATTTTACGATGAGGTTCGGCATTGAAAATAAGGGGTTCATCCGTCTTATCACGACCGATTGGATTGATGGTTTTTTGCCAGGATGGCGGGTCATCAAAGCCATCAGTGCCTATGCTTGCGGGGACATTGTAGTGATAAATCTTTCCAACTCGTCCAGCCCACCAACCATTCCGCATAAAACATTGGGACAGTGTGAGCGCATCGGGTACTTCGTCGCGGAAGTGCCGGTCTAGATCATAGACCTTGATCGTGTCAGGCCGTAAACCTGTCATTACGGAGGCGCGAGTCGGGTTGCAAAGAGGAAGTTGATTGTAAGCCCGCTCGAAACAAACACCCGTTGCAGCCAAACGATCAAGGTGAGGAGTCTTCGCAATGGGGTCTCCGTAACTACCAAGAGCACAGGATAAATCATCTGCCGCGATGAAGAGCACATTTGGCTTATCACTAGCGAAAAGCCAGATGGCAGAAAAGAGTAGGAGCACGAACGGTTTCATGAGAATTTTGAAGTGGTCAGCTTAGCCAACGGTCTAGATTTTCAGCGATAAATTTGTCATCTCTCATGTAGGGATAGGCCTCACAGATGCGATCTATTTCTGAATCCTGACCTACTGACAAGACCTCATCAGGGTCAAGGCACCATGTACCCTCGAGAAGACCCTGACGATGAAGAACTTCGTGAATTCCTGGTATACAGCCGACAAAATGATTGGCAGCATCGAAAAGAACAGCGTTGGCATCTGTCACCTCTATGGCCTTGGTAAGGTAGTTTTGAGGGATGTCAGTTTCCCGGTCTCGGAATCTTCGAGCTTCTTCGAGCATGGCGACGGCGCTCTGCGTCCAGACCGCCCAATGACCGAGAAGACCTCCGGAAAAATGTAGTTTCTGGACTCCTGCAGAAGTAGAGATCGCGTATTCGGTGACAAGATCGAGCAGAATGTTGTCATCATTACCTGTGTAGAGGGCAATGTCCCCTGCCCGACCAGCTTCGGCGACGGCACGTACTACATCAAATGTCTGGTACCTGTTGAAAGCTGCAATCTTGATGGCCACAACATTGGGAATCTCCACAAACCTCTGCCAGAACTCCAGAGATAACAGACGCCCACCGACGGCTTCGTTTAGGTAGAAGCCAAATACAGGAATGGTGTCAGCAACGGAACGGCAGTGGACGATGAGTTCGTCGACGCTGGCATCTTTCAAAGCACCAAGACTGAGCAGGCCAGCATCATAACCGAGGCTGGCGGCCAATTCTGCTTCAGCTACGGCTTGGGCAGTAGGTCCACAAAGTCCGGCAACCTTGATCATTCCCTTTCCGTTCGTGGAGTCCACAGTCTCTGCTGCTAATTCCAGAACTGGCTTCAGGAGACCATGTTGAGGGTCTCGAATGTTGAACTGAGTAGTATGTACGCCCACGGCCACTCCTCCGGCACCAGCGTCGAGGTAGTATCGAGTTAGTGCTCTTTGACGGCGTTCGTTAAACTTTCGATCCGCATCAAGAGCCAGCGGATGAGCAGGAATAACAATGCCGTCGAGAAGAGTCTGTCGCATGGGCAAATCGCTTAATTCTAGGATTTCTTACACAGTGATAGTTACTGTTTGGGAGGCATGGCCTCCTTAATAACTGCACCATGCTTATCGCTGAATACAAGGATCGAGAATTCCCGCACACCATCAAGGTCTCCGGTGCTGATAGAGACATAGTCAAAACGACCACGGAGGTCAGTGTATCCATCCTTGTAAAAACGTGTTTGTCCGTTCGAAAGTCTACAGTAGACCTTTACGTAAACCTTGGACAAAGGCTCGGACGTCTTCTCATGGGTGACCCGGACATGTCCATAATTCTGGATAACTTGTACCGCTAGTTCGTTAGCGTAATAGGCTTTGGACTGACGAATGCCTCCAGCCGCAGCTTCAACCATGACATTACTTCCATTGAACTGGTTTGGCAGGTTGATCTTGTGCGCAGTTTTACCCTTCGGAAGATTAACTTTCTGAGAAAAACCAGGCTGAATGTAGGTAAAATGACTGTGGTCTTCCTTGACGAATGGCTTACGCGAGAAGAGCAACTCTATATCCATCGGATAGTAGTTGAGGGTAACGGAACTTAGATTTTGGTACTGAAGGGCGATTTCACCTGCTTCAACTTCAAACTCAAGGCTTGGCTCCGTTGCGGCTAACTGGTCTTGCTTCTGGTCACGGTCTTCCACATCGGCAATAGCAGCTTTTACACCTTCGATTTCATCGAGTTGGTTGAGAGCGTTGACAAAGAGGTTGCGCCACTTGTCGACAGGGTAGTCCTTAAACTTGTTGGCCCTTTGCCGAGCACTTTCAGTATCGCCCTCGTAAAAATCGAGATAGGTATGAAGGTAGGCATGCTGCAACTTTTCGTCCAGAGTTTCCGGATTGGCTTTTTCAAAGTGCTGGAGGGCCTCGGCGATACGATCCTGAAGAAGAAGATAGTAGGTGATGGCCAGCTGATCCTTCGGAGATGGCTTATGCTTATATTTGAGGACTTGCATGAAGTGGTGGTACTGCTGGTGGAAACGGTTGTTTAGTATCTTGCGTTTCTTTCCGAGAGTATGGGCACGGGCATTGACAAGAGGCTTGTACTCAAGGTGCTGGTAGGAACCACGAACTACGGGATCGATATCCAGAAGTTGGCTTTTTAACCAAAGCCCAGAACGGTTAGCCAAGCTGGTGTGCGGCAGATATTCACGCATTCGGGATTCGTCCTTGTGATAGATCGAGTACGACCAAAGCTCAGGTTTAAAGGCAAAGCGTTCCCCAAGAAGCTTGAGGAGCTTGTCGTAGAAAGCACGACCTCCGCCTCCCTGATTTTCATTGCGCAGACGGAAAGCAATGAGACCCAGATCAATTCGATTGAGGTTGTGGTTCTCCAGATAAGCTAGGACTTCCTTCTCGGTACCATTCTGCGAAATCCATGCCCAGGAAGTCTTGTCGGTAGCACTCAGTTCATTGACCACCTTAAACACGAACTTGGATCCGCTGGAAAGATGGCCCTTGGATGAAGCGACCTGTACAGGGTAAATGGGATACTGGCCCTCCTCTGGGAAATAGAAGAAATAGTCGAAGGTGGAGGTGGAGTATGGTTCAAGTGTCTGTGGACGACCCTTGGAATAAAATCCAGACTGTAGGGGAATTGCCCCCATCGGAACCTGGAGAAGGAGGTTGAGCTTGCGACGAGCCGAGGTGGGGTTGGTAAGCACAACCTGACAACCGTAGGCAGTGGCAGTGAGAAACTCCGCAGTGACAAAGTTATCAAGGCGCTCATTGCCGACCTGTCGGTAGCGAGAATCTGCGCGATAGAAATTCTGGGAAAGAAGAATCTGACCTGCGCCCTCTGCCTTCTTGGCTTCCTTAACTTCCTCGTGAAATATTAGAATGGGCCCGCCAGGCTGAATCTGGAAGGCGCGGTTTTTGGAAGCGGTCTCATGCTCGGGGGACTTAAACGGGAGATCGAGAACTGCAAGAGCGAGCATCATCTCGGTAAAGTTTCGGCTGGTGTAGATAAAATTACCCGAGAAAAAAGGAGTATTCTTTTCGCTCGCAGCGTAGTCGTTCCAGAAAGCATTGACCTGAATGAGGTTCTGATTCTGAGACTCGATAGGTAGCTTGTAGTAATTATTTTCAGCCCATTCCTTGGTCGTTTCAAGTTGACGGAAGAGCTGGCGCATCTGCTGGCGAGATTTCAAGCGGGT
>CAJWWL010000278.1 GCA_913048125.1 uncultured Opitutia bacterium
ATCGTGATATTGGCCCTGACAAAGGCGCCATACCTGCATTACTTGCTGTGGCTGGTCTTCACCATTACTTGATCCGGCAAGGATCTCGGACTCGGGTTTCTCTCGTCTTGGAGTCGGGTGAGCCTCGTGAAGTCATGCACTATGCTCTTTTGCTCGGCTACGGGGTGGATCTTATTAATCCCTACCTTGCCCTAGAATCTGCGCGGCATTTATGCCATGAAGGCACTCTCGCCGTGGATGATCCTTCCAAAGCCACAACTAATTTTCTCAAGGCCAACCTTGGAGGAGTGATTAAAACAATGTCGAAGATGGGCATATCCACTGTGGCTTCTTACCGTGGTGCACAGATTTTTGAAGCTATCGGACTCAACAAATCTGTTGTAGACGAGTACTTCACTGCCACCTCTTCTAGAGTCGAAGGTATCTGCCTTGGTGCAATTGCTTCTGATGCCCGCGAACGACACGCCAGTGCCTTTGCTCCCCGCGACGATGAAAAGGGGCAAGCCCTTGACCCTGGCGGGGTCTATCAGTGGCGAGCCAAGGGTGAACGTCATCTCTTCAGTCCGACTGCCATACACAAGCTTCAAAAGTCTACCCGTCTTGGAAGTTATGATCTTTTCCGAGAATACTCTCAAGAGATCGATAACCAGTCCAAGCAGATGTTCACGCTGCGTGGGCTTATGGAGTTCAAATTTGACGAGTCCAGATCGATACCAATCGATGAAGTTGAGCCTGCAAGTGAGATTGTCAGACGCTTCAAAACTGGTGCCATGTCCTACGGCTCCATATCAAAAGAGGCTCATGAGTCCCTAGCCATTGCCATGAACCGACTCGGAGGGAAGTCCAACACCGGTGAAGGAGGAGAGGACATTGATCGTTTCACTCCGGATCCAAATGGTGACAGTAGGCGCTCTTCCATTAAGCAGGTTGCCTCTGGCCGATTTGGTGTTACCAGCTTCTACCTTGTCAATTCTGATGAAATCCAGATCAAGATTGTTCAAGGAGCGAAGCCAGGAGAGGGTGGAGAGTTGCCGGGCCATAAAGTCCTTCCTCCAATTGCTAAGACTCGTGGTACTACACCTGGGGTTGGTCTAATCTCTCCTCCGCCTCACCATGATATTTACTCTATCGAGGACCTCGCGGAGCTGATCCATGACCTCAAGAACTCCAACCATCATGCTCGAGTTAATGTGAAGCTTGTTTCCGCAGTGGGAGTCGGTACAATTGCTGCGGGTGTGGCAAAAGCTAAGGCTGACGTTATTCTTGTTTCTGGTTACGACGGAGGCACTGGTGCATCCCCTCGTTCTTCCATTCAGCATGCTGGTGCGCCTTGGGAACTTGGGCTTGCTGAGACCAATCAGACACTTCTTCTAAATGACCTTCGCTCTCGCGTCGTGGTGGAGACTGATGGCCAGCTCAAAACTGGACGCGATGTTGCAATTGCATGTCTCTTAGGTGCAGAGGAATACGGATTTGCTACCGCTCCTTTAGTTACCTTGGGTTGTTTGATGATGCGTGTCTGTCACAAGAACACTTGCCCCGTCGGCGTTGCAACACAGAACCCCGAACTGCGTAAGAAATTTGCCGGGTCTGCTGACTCGGTGGTGAACTTTATGACTTACGTAGCCGAAGAGGTTCGCGAAATCATGGCTAAACTTGGTTTCCGTTCGCTCAATGAAATGGTCGGTCGCTCAGACCTTCTTGAGATGCGTAAAGCTGTCGACCACTACAAGGCACAAGGCCTTGATTACTCCAAGATACTTCACCGTCCCGAGGTTGGCTCTGAGGTTGGAACATTCTGCCAGATGAAACAAGATCATCTATTAGAGAAGTGTCTCGATAACCGCGAGATTCTTGACAAGGCACAACCTGCAATTCAAGACCGAAAGCCCGTTGAGATAAACCTTCCAGTAGTCAACACTGACCGCGTTGTTGGTACGATTACCGGAGCTGAGGTTTCCAGAAAACAAGGCCCAGAAGGCCTGCCTGAAGACACCTTGAAGATAAATCTTACCGGCTCTGCTGGTCAGAGCCTCGGTGCCTTTATGCCCAAGGGAATGACCATTACGGTTACAGGTGACACAAATGATTACTGTGGAAAAGGGCTCTCTGGTGGTAAAATCATTGTTCGTCCATCAGCAGACTCTCCGTTTGTTGCTCACGAAAATATCATTACTGGTAATGTCTGCTTCTACGGTGCTACAGGCGGTGAAGCATACATTGCTGGAGTTGCTGGTGAGCGTTTTTGCGTCCGTAATTCCGGTGTTGAAGCCGTCATCGAAGGCATTGGTGACCATGGCTGTGAGTATATGACCGGCGGGCTCATCCTATGCCTAGGAACCACTGGACGTAATTTCGGTGCTGGTATGTCAGGAGGCGTCGCTTACATTCTCGACGACGACGGTGACTTCGTGAGCAAGCGTCTCAACACAGAGATGGTAAATGTATATCCACTTATTGAGTGTGAAACTGAAGAAGTTGATACCGTTCGTACCCGTATTGCTAAACATGTTGAATACACTGGTTCGTCTCGTGGAGAGTCCATCCTTGCTGATTGGGATACATATAAGAAAAAATTCCTAAAGATCCTCCCACAAGATTACGAACGTGTCCTCGATGCTATGACCCGTGCTCAAGAGCGTGGACTCGAAGGAGATGATGCTATTCAAGCGGCCTTCGAAGAGAACGTAAAAGCCGGCCATTAATCCTCATCTTTCAACTATTCTATTTTTACCTTTCCTAAACCATGGGCAAACCAACAGGCTTCCTCGAGTACCAACGCAACCCTATTCCGGACCGTCCTGCGCTAGAACGCGTTAAGGACTGGGATGAAATTCATGAACCTTTTGATGCGGACAAGATACAAACACAGGGGGCGCGCTGCATGGACTGCGGTACCCCTTACTGTCACACAGGTATGTTGCTCAGCAACATGGCCAGTGGTTGTCCCATAAATAATCTTATTCCCGAGTGGAATGACCTAGTATACAACGGCCGTTGGCGCGAAGCACTGGATCGACTTCACAAGACAAACAACTTTCCCGAGTTTACTGGAAGAGTCTGTCCTGCGCCCTGCGAAGGTTCCTGCGTTCTCGGTGTTATTGAACCCCCTGTCACAATCAAGAGTATCGAATGTGCGATCATTGATATGGGTTTTGAAAAAGGGTGGGTAACGCCACAACCACCCGCTGAGCGTACTGGGAAAAAGGTTGCCGTTGTCGGCTCAGGTCCTGCCGGTCTTGCCGCAGCTGATCAATTAAACAAGGTTGGGCATAAAGTCACAGTCTATGAGCGTGCTGACCGCATAGGAGGCCTTCTTATGTACGGTATACCGAACATGAAGTTGGAGAAAGAAGTTGTTCAGCGTCGTGTTGATCTCATGACAGCCGAAGGCATTGAGTTCCAGACTGGGGTAGAAGTTGGCAAAGACCTTTCTGCCAAACAGCTTACCGAAGATTTTGATTCGGTCATCCTATGCTGTGGTGCCACCAAACCTCGTGATCTTCCTGTAGAAGGACGGAATCTCAATGGTGTTCATTTTGCAATGGAGCTCCTGACCCGAAATACACAAGGATTGCTCGAAGCTAAAGATGTAACCTCCTTTGATATTGCTGCTAAAGGCAAGGATGTCGTTGTGATTGGTGGAGGAGACACAGGAACAGATTGTGTTGGTACTTCACTCCGTCACGGCTGCAATTCAATCACACAGCTTGAAATCATGCCCAAGCCTCCGCTGGAGCGTGCGGCTAGCAACCCATGGCCTGAATGGCCCAAGGTTTACTGGTTGGACTACGGTCAAGAAGAGGCAAAAGAGCTACATGGCCAAGATCCTCGCAAGTACGTTACAGGAACAAAGCGGTTCATTGGTGATTCAGACGGCAATCTTAAGAGTCTGCTCATTCATGATATTGAGTGGAAGGAGCAGGACGGTCGCTACACACCTGCTGAAGTTCCCGGCTCTGAACGTGAAATTCCCTGCCAACTTGCCTTACTTGCAATGGGCTTCCTTGGTCCGGAAGATTATATCGCTGAGGAACTAAATCTTGAACGAGATGGCCGCTCTAATATCCAAGCTGAATTTGGCAAGTTTGCAACCAGCGTAGAGGGTGTCTTTACTGCTGGTGATATGCGTCGTGGACAGTCACTCGTAGTCTGGGCAATAAATGAAGGCCGTGCTGCAGCCCGTGAATGTGACCGCTACCTTATGGGCACGACCAAGTTACCCTGAGTAAGCAAAACGTATTCAATAAGCTCGCCTGTTCACGGTTCTTTAAAGACTTTACAAGCTCTGAACACAGAGCACGAGTTTTGTCGCTTAATGCCCTTTGCTAAGTGCGACCGTATTTTGGGTTTACTCCATCAAAATTACACGACCCGGTGATCAATATTTGCGCAGGAAATCATCCTACTTTTGCAAATACCCAGTATCTATCAGCCTTCTCCTTCGAAAAGTTCAGGCTGTGGGTTGACTAATGGCTCATCTGTTTGGTCTTTGCGAGGGAGGTGTCTGGGTGCCTTGCTCACATTCTTCTTTAGAGATCTTTGCTGGCGTATCAGAACATCCTCACAAATCTTATCTAGGTGCAGCTTTATCCAGTTAGCAGTACTACTTCCTTCGGTATAGTCTGCAGGTCCATAGCTATGTATACGTCCAGCCTGAAGTAAGTGATCGTTTTGGGCAAACTCTTCCATATTGCCAGGGTCGTAAACTGCATAAGCACGTCCACCACCTCGTTTCACGACTGAAAACACGGGTACATCACTAGGACCATCAGCAACATAAACCATATTTTCAAAAGGAATACGACGCTCATCCTCGGG
>CAJWWL010000279.1 GCA_913048125.1 uncultured Opitutia bacterium
GGCTAAGATGGGTGCAGATGCCTTGTTAGAAGCTCTCGAAGGAATGAGTCTAGAAGACATGATCGTTGAGCTTAATGAGCAGCTTGACAGCACTCGTTCCAAGCAGACTAAAAAGAAGCTCTCTAAACGTCTGAAGTTAGTTCAGGGTTTCCTAAACTCTCAAACTCACCCGAGCCAGATGGTTCTGCGGGTGCTTCCAGTCATTCCACCTGATCTTCGCCCGTTAGTTCCCCTCGAGGGCGGTCGTTTCGCCACTTCCGACCTGAATGACCTTTACCGTCGCGTTATTAATCGTAACAACCGTCTCAAGAACTTATTACAGCTTAAGACCCCTGATGTAATCATTCACAACGAGAAACGGATGCTTCAGGAGGCGGTTGATGCGTTACTGGATAACGGTCGCCACGGCCGAGCTGTCACTGGAGCAGGCAATCGACCGTTGAAATCCCTTAGTGATATGCTCAAGGGTAAACAGGGTCGCTTCCGCCAAAATCTGCTTGGTAAACGTGTGGATTATTCGGGACGTTCTGTAATCGTCATCGGTCCTGAGCTTAAGCTTCATCAGTGCGGTCTCCCCAAGAAGATGGCGCTGGCTCTATTTGAACCTTTCATCATTCGTCGTCTCAAGGAGCTCGGCTTCGTTCACACCGTGAGGGGAGCTCGCAAGATGATTGAACGAAAGACCCCTGAAGTATGGGACATTCTCGAAGAGGTAACTAAAGGTCACCCTGTATTACTGAATCGTGCGCCTACCTTGCACCGCCTTTCAATTCAAGCCTTCGAGCCAGTCCTTATTGAGGGTGATGCTATTCGTGTCCATCCACTAGTCTGCACTGCTTACAACGCTGATTTTGACGGAGACCAGATGGCTGTTCACGTACCTCTTTCTCTTGAAGCGGTCATGGAGACTAAACTCCTCATGATGGCGACACACAATATTTTCTCACCCTCTAGCGGAAAGCCGATTCTTACTCCTTCACAGGACATTGTCCTAGGGTCCTATTACCTAACTCTGCAACCCCGAAATGAGGCTACTAAATCTCAGCATGTTCCTCTTATGGCCAACCTCGAGGAGGTCATGTTGGCGGAAGCTGACGGTGTGCTTAGCAAGCACGACTGGATCGATTTCATAAACCCCGATTACCAAAATGAAGATACCTTCTTCGGGAATCCGCATGGCAAGGTCATTCGGACAACCGTTGGACGCGTCATATTTAACTCCATATGGCCGGATGAAATAGGTTTCTTCAACAATCCTGCTACCAAAGGGAAACTTGGTGACCTTATCCTCCAGACCTTCAACAGTTGCGGTAAGGAACGCACAATCGAAGTTCTCGATGCAATGAAAGATATGGGCTTTAACCAGGCTACTGAGGCTGGGCTCTCCATCGGCATAGATGATATGATCATTCCTGGAGACAAGCCTAAGGTCGTTGAAAAAGCCCGCCAAGAAATTGACAAGGTTGAGGAACAATATCGTCAGGGTATCATCACAACTGGTGAACGTTACAATAAAGTCATCGACATCTGGACTAATGCCACTGATGAAATCTCAGATGCGGTGTTTAAGGGCTTGCTCCGCAATGACGACAAGGAAGAGGTTAATCCTGTTTATCTTATGATGGACTCGGGTGCTCGAGGCAACCGCCAGCAGGTTCGTCAACTGTGCGGTACACGCGGTCTTATGGCCAAGCCATCTGGTGAAATTATTGAAAGACCTATTCTTTCCTCTTTCCGGGAAGGGCTATCGGTACTTGAATACTTCATCTCCACTCATGGTGCGCGGAAAGGTCTGGCAGATACCGCCTTAAAGACTGCTGATGCTGGTTATCTTACACGTAAACTTTGTGACGTGGCTATGGATTGTATCATCAATGAAAAAGATGATGATCGGCGTGATGGTATCTGGAAAGAAGCTATTTATGAAGGCGACCAAGAGATCGTCCCACTACGAGACCGGATTGAAGGTCGGTGCAGTTCGGAAGACATCCTAAATCCACAGACTCCATCAGAGACACTTGTTCGCAACGGAGAAATCATCTCAGACCTGATGGCCCGACGCATCGAGGAACTTGGCATAACTCGCGTTAAGATACTCTCTCCTCTCTCCACTCGCCAGATTAGCGGAATCACTGCCCTGGAATACGGGATCGACCCTTCGACCAACAACTTGGTAAAGCGAGGTACTGCAGTTGGTATTATTGCCGCACAGTCCATTGGTGAGCCTGGTACGCAACTCACAATGCGCACATTTCACGTTGGTGGTGTTGCCAGTTCTGCATTCCGTACTCCAGAAATTAAAATTCGTGTCGGAGGCCGCGTCTCTTACAAAGGCCTTCGTTTGGTTGAAATTGAAGGTCAGGAAACGCTTTACGTTGTCCTCAATAAAACTGGATCAATCCTTATTTTTGACGATAATGAACGCCAAGTCGAAGACTACAATATTGTGGCTGGCGCAGTACTAACCGTGCCTGACGGTGGCCGCATCAAGAAGGGTGAAATTCTTGCACGCTGGGACCCCCATAACATCCCCATTCTTTCTGAAAAGGCTGGTCGGGTGCGCTTCCGCGATATGATCACCGGTGTTACTATTCGTAAGGAGTTTGACGAGTCCACTGGTCGTGAAGCTTTCATTGTTACCGAGCACAAGGAAGATCTCAATCCGCAGATCGAAATTGTAGACGAGAAAGATAATCTATTATCTACCTACTCAATTCCTACTGGTGCGATGCTTTCGATTGCAGAAGGGGATAAGATCAACCTCGGTGCTCCTCTTGCCAAGACCCCTCGTCAGGCAACCAAGACTCAAGATATCACTGGAGGTTTGCCTCGAGTCGCTGAGTTGTTTGAGGCTCGCCGACCCAAGGAGGCTGCTGAGATGGCAAAAATCGACGGAATTGTGTCAATGTCTGGTACTGTGCGTACCAAAAAGCGCCTTCTAGTCACCAATGAGGAGGGTGGTGAGGTTGAAGAGCACCTTATCCCGCACGGAAAGCACATCATCGTACAGCCTGGTGATGTGGTGCACAAAGGTCAGCATCTTACAGACGGTGCCGCCGACCCACATGAGATTCTTGATATTCTTGGCCCCTCCGCTGTTTATGAATATCTCCTTCGTGAAATTCAGAAGGTTTATCGCGCTCAAGGTGTTACGATCAATGACAAGCACATTGAAGTTATCATATCCCGAATGCTTAGCAAAGTGCGAATTTCCGAGCCTGGGGATTCCGAATTCTTCTGGGGTGAGCAAATAGGAAAACATACCTTCATGGACGCCAACGAAGAAATCGTTGAAGCTGGTGGTAAGCCTGCGGAAGGGGAGCCTGTTCTTCTAGGTATTACTAAAGCCTCTCTTGAAACTGAAAGCTTTATATCAGCGGCATCTTTTCAGGAGACTACCCGCGTTCTTACCGAAGCTTCCACTCTCGGTAAAAGCGACAACCTGCGTGGTTTTAAAGAGAATGTCATCATGGGTAATCTTATCCCAGCTGGCACCGGTCTGCCCACATATCGTCGTCTTCGGATTGATACTTTTGGCGTTTCTCCCTCCCGCGCACCCGTCACTGAGAAGGAAGCCGGCTGATTGCTATAAATTCGCCTTGTTCCTATCTTGGCAAGGCAAGACAGGGTTTCATTTAACAGGAGCCTACCTATTTTGGTCCTAACCATCCCCTTTTCTGGTATTTGTTAATTTTTTTCTCAAATTGACTTGCCAGAAGCCCCATAAAAACCATTTTCCTCATCTTCCATTTTTTTATCAAAGTCACTTTAGCATACTCACAATGCCAACAATCAACCAGCTAGTAAGGAACCCTAGGCGGATTAGCCGTGCGAAATCCAAATCTCCCGCACTCAAGGCAAATCCATTTCGCCGTGGTGTTTGTGTTCAAGTGATGACGCGAACTCCCAAGAAACCAAATTCAGCTATCCGTAAGGTGGCTAAGGTTCGCCTAACTACTGGTATCGAAGTTATCGCTTACATTCCCGATGAAGGTCACAGCTTGCAAGAGCACAGTATTGTGCTTGTCCGAGGCGGTCGTGTGAAGGATCTGCCAGGAGTCCGTTACCACATTGTACGCGGTACTCTTGACTGTGGAGGAGTAGAAAAACGTCGCAGAAGTCGCTCTAAATACGGTGTCAAGCGTCCCAAGAAAAGCTGATCTATACCACTGATTTTACCCACCCCCCCAACCTAAAGCACTTAACACCTGATTTGTAGCAATGTCCCGCAGAAGAAGAGCCGAAAAGCGACCCATTCCTGAAGATCCCCGTTACGGCAGTTCTCTAGTCACCGTATTGGTCAACATGGTGATGTCCCATGGTAAAAAGTCTACTGCTCGACGCATTGTGTATGGTGCTTTCGAACGTGCCAGTGAAAAGCTAGGTAAGGGTGATACCGTCGATATGCTTCTAGGCGCACTCGAAAACACCCGCCCCAAGTTAGAGGTCAAAGGTCGCCGTCCTACTATGGTATCTGGAGTGAAGAACCTGCGAAGGTATGCTCTGAGGACGCGAGCATCATAGGGATTGTCAATACGGCCACCATATATCGCGTCCTCCATAAGACCTTGAACAACATTGATGTCAAGGCTGTTTGGATTGATGGCAGCCTTTGCAGTAGAGTCCATGATAAAAGTTCCGGCTCTGAGGTCTCCAAATGAGAATTCATATGGCTTGCTCCAGCCTTGAGGGATAAACGTACGTCGCTCCTGGAGCACAGCATGCAGCCAAGCAAGACAGAAAAACAGTTCAGACCGTCGTGGGGGTGCTTTTTCAAAATAATCCTTGCCCCA